>NZ_JBHJTL010000145.1:0-12688 GCF_042264065.1 Streptomyces sp. NPDC056222
CGCCCGGACCCCCGTCCCGGGCGTGGCGCGCCGTCGTTCGCGGGGCCCGACGGGTCCGAACGGTCCCCGACGGGTCTCCACGGCCCTACCGGAGCAGGAACTCCGTGGCCGCCCGTGCTCCCGCGTCGCTGCGGACCTGTGTGGAGTGACCGGCGCCTTCGAGGACGACCAGTTCGGCCCGGGGAGTCACCGCGGCCACCTCGCGGGCCCACTTCACCGGCGTGGACAGGTCCCGGTCCCCCGCCAGGAGCAGGACCGGCATGGTCGGCGTCCGTCCTGGCGCCGCCCGGTTGGGGCGGGAGGCCGGCCAGGGAAGACAGGTCTGCGGAATGCCCTGGCCGCCCGCGGTCTCCCGTTGGAACGGCCAGACGTCGGCCGGCCTGATCCTGTGCACGGCCCGCTTCAGAGCGCGCTCCCGGCCCGCGACGGGTGCGGCTGCGTCGCCCCAGGGCCAGCGCGAGTCCGCGCAGAGCGTGGCGGCGTGGAGACCGGAGCTGAAGTCGGCCGGGGTCTCCCCGGACGGTTCGGAGAAGCCGGCGACGAGCGCGTCGAGCCGCGCGCGGTCGCCGCCCGCGGAGGCGTGGAGGGCGTTCAGAATGCCGAAGCGCGGGTCCTCGAGCTTCGGGTCGATGATGCTGGCGATGACCAGCAGGTTGAAGACGCCGACTCCGTTGCCGTCGCGGCGCACCACCGTCGCCAGGTCACGCGCCGGGTCGAAGCCGCACCGCTGTTCACGGCAGGCGGTGCGGAGCACCTGTGCAGAGTGACCGAGCGAGTCCTCGTACAGCACTCCACCACCGTCGAGCGGAACGACGGAGTCCAGGACGAGCCGGCGTACGCGGTCGGGGTGGGTGAGGGCGTACTGGGCACCGGTGAACGTCCCGTACGACACTCCGTCGACCGTCCAGGCCGGCACGCGCAGCGCTCGGCGCAGATCCTCCAGGTCGGCCACGGTGTCGGCGGTGGTGTAGAAGTTCCGGTTCCGGCCGAGGCTGTCGGCGCAGGCGGTGACGGCTCCGCGCGTGGGGGCGACGGTGTCGCTGCCGCCGACCTCCTTCTGGAGCGCGGGGCAGTCGATGGCCGCCTCGCCGGTCCCCCGCTGGTCGATCATGACCAGCCGGTACTCGGCGAGCACCTCGGGGAGGCGGGAGCGGATCCTCGCGACGAAGGGGACGCCCGGTTGGCCGGGGCCGCCGGTGAGGAAGAGAAGCGTCCCGCGCGGTGCGTCGGCCTTGCCGAGAACAGCGGTCCGGAGCTTCAGAGTGCCGGGTACGGCCCCGCCGCGGTCCAGGGGCACGGTGAGGTCGGCACAGGTCACATCGGGCTGCCCGGGGCAGGGCCGGTGGCCGGTGAGACCGGGTGCGCCCGCGGCCGATGCGGCCGCGGGTTCGGCACCGGCGGCGCTGCCCGGGGCGGAGCCCACGCACGCGGCGGCCGTCAGGACGGCCGCCATGGTCATGCCGGCTCTGGCCAGTAACGTCATCGTCGTTCCCCCGCTGAGAAACCGTGGTGCCGCCGTGTCGCGGCACCGGCCGGGATTCCGGCCACGGCCATCCTGCGGGCCCCGCCTTCCAGGGGCGTTGAAGATTCATGCTCGATCCGTGAGAAGGCTCCGTACGGCGCTGGGCACCTGGCCCGTGTGGCTGCGGCACATCCGGGTCAGATGCGCCTGGTCGGCGAAGCCGTAGGCGTACGAGAGCGTCCGCAGGCTGTCCTCGCCCTCCTCCAGGGCGTGCAGGACGCCCCGGACGCGGAGTTGGTTGCGGTAGCGCGTGAGGGTCGTTCCGGTGACCGCGTGGAAGACGCGGCTCAGATGGTGCGGGGAGACGCCGACGACACGGGCCAGGTCCTCGAGGGAGAGCCGGAGCGCCGGGGTGCCGGTGGCGAGGGCGGCACAGGTGTCGCGGACGAGATCGCCGTGCACGCGCGCGGTGGAGGGGCGAGCGGTGGTGTCGGTGCGCCAATGGCCGGCGGAGGCGGCGATCAGGTCCAGTAACCGGTGAAGCCGTTCCGCCAGTTCGAAGGGGTCGGCGCCGCGCCGGGCCGCGGCCAGGAGGGCGCGGTGGTGCAGGTCGGTGGCGCCGGAGACGGTGAACCTTCGGGTGCCGGGACGGCCGTCGAAGCGGTCCGCGAAGAGCTGCTCACCGATACGGATGTCCGTGGAGCGGTCTCCGGGGCCCACCGGATGGGCCACCCGGTGTTCGTCGCCGGGGCGGGTCAGATAGCCGCCGGTGGGGTCGACGAAGAACTCCTCGCCCGAGATCCTGCGCAGATACCCGCCGGAACGGGTGAGGACCACGGTGTGCCGGTCTTCGTACCCGGGGCCGACGAATGCCGTCCGGTCCTCGCAGCAGAGAATGTCGTGGACGGTGATACCGGCGGTCTCGATCCGTCGGCAGAGCGCTCCGCGCCGTTCGCGTACGGTCTCGTCGCGGAGCAACCCGTCGATGCCGTGGACTTCCTGGTCCATCGCCGCCCCCGCTCAGCCGGACTTCGGACGAGCCCTGACCCATGTGCCGTCGTCCGTCAGGTACGCGTCCACCTCGAGCCCCGCCTCACCCAGACACCGCTCGAAGTCCTCCTTGCTCAGGGGCCGCGCGAGGAAGGTCTGGGTCCAGCGCAGATCCGGGAAGAGGTATTCGGCGACGACCGAGTTGACGCCGTCGCCGACCGGGTCCGCCGACACGATCCGTACCGTGCAGCCGCCCGGGTCCTCGCGCTCCCGCGGTACCTCCAGGTGCCAGCGCTCGCCCTCGCGCTGGATCAGGACGTGGCCGTCGACCCGGACATGCCGTCTGCAGGTCTCCAGAAAGGCCTGCCTGGTGCGGTGTTCGGCCGTGTGCACCAGGTACGAGGCGAGCATCACCACGTCGAACCGGCGGTCCAGCCGCAGCGATTCGATCGGGCTCAGCACCGTCTCCGCACCGGGCACCCGTTCCCGGGCCGCTTCGAGCATCTCGGCCGACTCGTCCACCGCCGTGACGGCGAAGCCCCGTTCGACCAGAGGCCCCGTCACCCGACCGGCCCCGCAGCCCAGTTCGAGCAGCGTGGCGCCGGTCGGCACGGCGGCCTCGATCACCTCGGGCTCGTTGCCGACCCCCAGGCGCAGGTAGACCTCGACCGCGCATCCGTCCGGGGTGATGGCTCCGGGCCCTGTCCCTTGGTGTCCCTCACGCATCCGTCCGCTCATGCCCCGGAGAACGACGGGGGTCCTGCGGCCGTTCCCGGGGCCGGGCCCGTTCACCCCTCCGCTTCGGGGGTAGACCTTCAGTAGGGCCTCGGGAGTTCCTGCTGGGAGAGGCGACCGTGATGCGTACGGGGAGTGAGCCCAGGACCGCACGCAGTGCCCTTCGGATGCGGTTCTGGCTGAGTCTGTGGGGTCTGCTCTGGGCCGCCTTCGGCACGACGGTGTTCGCCCTGGTCGGCAGGCCGGGGTGGGCGGCGGCCTGCGGGGTGCTGTTCCTGGTGGCCGCGGTCGACATGTCGATGGTGCTGCGCCACATCCGCCAGGGTCCGCACTGGCAGCCGGGGCGGGACATCCCGCCGTACGAACCCGATCACGGCGGCACGGGCCGCCACTGACGCGCGGGCACCCGCCCGCCCGGGCGGGGTCAGTCCTCGGTGCCGAAGCGGGCCGCCTGGAGGTACTCGGGCTTGGGGTCGAGCGCGGCCGCCAGCCGGAAGTGCCGCGTCGCCTGGTCCGGGCGGCCGGAGCGCTGGAAGGTGCGGGCCAGCGCGAAGTGCGCGAAGGCGTTGTCCGGCTCGCGCTCCAGGACGAGTTCGAACTCGAGCTCCGCCGGCCGCAGCTGTGCCGCGGCGAAGAAGGCCCGGGCACGCAGCAGTCGTGCCGCGGTGTTCTCGGGATGGGCGGCGATCACCGAGTCGAGCAGCTTCACGGCACCGCGCGGATCCCGCGCGGCCAGCAGCTGCTCGGCGGCGCGGAAGTCGATGACGTGGGTTTCCGGGTTCCTCTCGGCCACGGTGGCATCCTTCCCTTGCTCCGGCGGTTCAACATCGCTTGCGGCAGCGGTATTCCGTACCGGAACACGATCCGGCCACCGCCTCCGCGATCCCTACCCATCCGGGCGCGTGGGTGATCGGCGCGCACCCCGGAGCTTCCCCGGATTTCCCTACAGCCCCTTGTCGGCCGCCCGCTGCGTCAGCTCCGTCCAGACCTTCCGCACCTGCGGTTCCAGCGCCTCCAGCGGCCCGTCGTTGTCGATGACGAGGTCCCCGACCGCCCGCCGCTCCTCGCGTGTGGCCTGGGCGGCCATCCGGGCCCGCGCCTCGGACTCGGCCATTCCGCGCAGCCGTACCAGTCGGTCGAGCTGGGTCTCGGGGGAGGCGTCCACGACGACGACCAGGTCGTAGAGCGGGGCGAGGCGGTTCTCGGTGAGGAGGGGCACGTCGTGGACGACGACGTCGTCCGGCCCCGCGGCCCTCTCCAGCTCGGCGGAGCGGGCACCGACGAGGGGATGGACGATGGCGTTCAGGGTGGCGAGCCGGTCGGCGTCGGCGAAGACGATCGAACCGAGCTTCGGCCGGTCCAGGGTGCCCTCGGCGGTCAGGATCTCCGGCCCGAACGCCTCCACGACGGCCGCGAGCCCGGGCGTCCCGGGCTCGACGACCTCGCGAGCGATCTTGTCGGCGTCGATCAGTACGGCCCCGTACGAGACGAGCAGCCGCGACACTTCACTCTTGCCGGCGCCGATACCGCCGGTCAGGCCCACCTTCAGCATGAGCGGCAGCTTAGGGCCCCTGGGCCTCCCCCGGCCCTCCGGGGCTATGCGTCGCCTTCCCGCTCCGCGAGGAAGCGCTCGAACTCGCGACCCAGCTCGTCCGCGGACGGCAGGTCCACGGGCTCCGCGACCAGGCTGCCCCGGGTCTCGGCGCCGGCCGCCGCGTCGTACTGGTGCTCAAGGCCCTGGACCAGGGCCGTCAGCTCCTCGTCGCCCTCGCCGATCTGGCGCTCGATCTCGGTCTGGGTCCGTCGGGCCTCCGTGCGCAGCGCGTGCGCGACACCGGGCAGCACGAGCCCGGTGGCGGCCGTGATGGCCTCCAGGGCGGTCAGTGCGGCGTCCGGGTAGGACGAGCGGGCGACGTAGTGCGGGACATGGGCCGCGACACCGAGCGTGTCGTGTCCGGACTCCGTGAGCCGGAACTCGACGAGCGACTCGGCGCTGCCGGGCACCTGGGCCTCGTCGAAGGGGCTGCGGTGGCCGGGCATGAGGTCCGTACGGCTGCCGTGCGGGGTGAGGCCGACGGGGCGGGTGTGCGGTACCCCCATGGGGATGCCGTGGAAGTTCACGGACAGACGCACGCCGAGCCGCTCGACGATCTGGCGGACGGCGGTCGAGAAGCGCTCCCACTCCACGTCCGGCTCGGGGCCGGAGAGCAGCAGGAAGGGCGCGCCGGTGGCGTCCTGGACGAGCCGGACGTCGATGGAGGGCGTCTCGTACGCCGTCCAGCGGTCCCGGCGGAAGGTGAGCAGCGGCCGACGGGCGCGGTAGTCGACGAGCCGGTCGTGGTCGAAGCGGGCCACGACCTGATGCGGCAGCGTGTCCAGCAGTCGTTCGACGATCTGGTCGCCGGTCTCACCCGCGTCGATGTAGCCGTCGAAGTGGTACAGCATGACCAACCCGGCCGACTCCTGCGCCAGGGCCATGTCCACGACGGCCAGGCCCTTCTGGTCCCATTCGTACAAATCCTGGGGATCAAGCACGATTACCGCTCCTCCTCGCGTTCGTAGAAAAGAACGCCCTGCGACGCACGGTCATTCCCCCGGCACCGGGTTTCGTGAACGGAGTGTCAGCGGGCGGGCACGCGCGCGGGACGAGACGGACCCGGGAACGACTGAGGCCCGCTCCCCCGAAGGGGAGCGGGCCTCGATCGTTGGCTAGCTAGTGCCTAGCAGCAGAGCCGATTCAGCTCTGGCCGCCGGCCAGCTTCTCGCGCAGGGCAGCCAGGGCCTCGTCCGACGCCAGGGCGCCGGAGTTGTCGTCCGACTCCGAGGAGTACGAACCACCCGAGACGCCCGCCGGGGCACCGGCCGGAGCGGCGGCGCCACCCTCGGCAGCGGCGGCCTCGTCGGCCTCGCGGGACTTGATGACCTGAGCCTGGTGCTGCTCGAAGCGCTGCTGCGCCTCGGCGTACTGGGTCTCCCAGGCCTCGCGCTGGGTCTCGTAGCCCTCGAGCCAGTCGTTGGTCTCGGGGTCGAAGCCCTCGGGGTAGATGTAGTTGCCCTGGTCGTCGTAGGACGCGGCCATGCCGTACAGGGTCGGGTCGAACTCGACCGACGCCGGGTCGGCACCGAAGGACTCGTTGGCCTGCTTCAGGGACAGCGAGATCCGGCGACGCTCGAGGTCGATGTCGATGACCTTGACGAAGATCTCGTCGTTGACCTGGACGACCTGCTCCGGGATCTCCACGTGGCGCTCGGCCAGCTCGGAGATGTGGACCAGACCCTCGATGCCCTCGTCCACGCGGACGAACGCACCGAACGGAACCAGCTTGGTGACCTTGCCCGGGACGACCTGACCGATCTGGTGCGTGCGGGCGAACTGCTGCCACGGGTCCTCCTGCGTCGCCTTCAGCGACAGGGAGACACGCTCGCGGTCCATGTCCACGTCGAGAACCTCGACGGTGACCTCCTGGCCGACCTCGACAACCTCGGACGGGTGGTCGATGTGCTTCCAGGACAGCTCGGAGACGTGCACCAGGCCGTCGACGCCACCCAGGTCCACGAAGGCACCGAAGTTGACGATCGAGGACACGACGCCGGAGCGGACCTGACCCTTCTGGAGGGTCGTGAGGAAGGTCTGGCGAACCTCGGACTGGGTCTGCTCCAGCCAGGCACGGCGGGACAGGACCACGTTGTTGCGGTTCTTGTCCAGCTCGATGATCTTCGCCTCGAGCTCCTTGCCCACGTAGGGCTGGAGGTCGCGGACGCGACGCATCTCGACCAGGGAGGCCGGGAGGAAGCCGCGGAGGCCGATGTCGAGGATGAGACCACCCTTGACGACCTCGATGACGGTACCGGTGACGATGCCGTCCTCTTCCTTGATCTTCTCGATGGTGCCCCAGGCGCGCTCGTACTGGGCACGCTTCTTCGAGAGGATCAGGCGGCCTTCCTTGTCCTCCTTCTGGAGAACCAGGGCCTCGATCTCGTCGCCGACCTTGACGACCTCGTTCGGGTCGACGTCGTGCTTGATCGAGAGCTCGCGGCTCGGGATGACACCTTCGGTCTTGTAACCGATGTCGAGCAGGACCTCGTCCCGGTCGACCTTCACGATGACGCCGTCGACGATGTCGCCGTCGTTGAAGTACTTGATCGTCTCGTCGATCGCGGCGAGGAAGGCTTCCTCGTTACCGATGTCGTTGACCGCAACCTGCGGGGTGGTGGCGGTGGTCTCGGTGCTGCTCGTCATGTGGGAAAGGGCTCCGGTTACGGACAGAAAGTCGTAGGTACTGCTACGCCGAGAGCCCGTATCGCACCGAAGAAGCCGGACAGCCAATGAAGCGCCTTCCCGACTGAACGGTGGGGCGCCTCGAGAACCGAGGGGACATACAACCGTGCGAGCGCGGCCTGCTCCGTCTGAGGCGCGCAGGCCCGCAGCGCAACCTTTAGCATACGGGGGCAGCCCGACAGGGTCAATGCGCGAAGCGCGCACCCGGGGCGGATCGCCGCATAACCGGCACAACTCATGTCCCCCCAGGCCACCCGGCCGGGGGTAGCGCAGCCGCGCTGAGCGCAAACTACATCGACGGGCGAGATGAACCAAGAGTACGAACAGGAAGACGGAGTCGACGAGGAGCCGGAGGCGACCCGGCGTGACGCCGACGATGCGGAGAGCAGCCGGGCGAGTCGCGGATGGTGGGACCGGAACGCGGACGAGTACCAGAACGACCACGGAGCGTTCCTCGGGGACGACCGGTTCGTCTGGGGTCCCGAGGGTCTCGACGAGGCCGACGCCGGACTGCTCGGACCGGCCGGCGCGCTGAAAGGGCTGGACGTCCTGGAGATCGGCGCGGGAGCCGCGCAGTGCTCGCGCTGGCTGGCGGCACAGGGGGCGCGTCCGGTGGCGCTCGACCTCTCCCACCGACAGCTCCAGCACGCGCTGCGGATCGGGGAGGACGTTCCCCTGGTCGAGGCGGACGCGGGAGCGCTTCCCTTCCTCGACGGCTCCTTCGACCTCGCGTGCTCGGCGTACGGCGCGGTGCCGTTCGTGGCCGATCCGGTGAAGGTGTTCCGCGAGGTGCGCCGGGTGCTGCGGCCGGGCGGCCGGTGGGTCTTCTCGGTGACGCATCCGATCCGCTGGGCGTTCCCGGACGAGCCCGGCCCGGAAGGGCTGTCCGTCGCCTCCTCCTATTTCGACCGCACTCCCTATGTGGAGCAGGACGAGCAGGGGCGCGCCGTCTACGTGGAACACCACCGCACGATCGGCGATCGGGTACGCGACGTGGTGGCCGGCGGTTTCCGGCTGGTGGATCTCGTGGAGCCGGAGTGGCCGGCGTGGAACAACCAGGAGTGGGGCGGCTGGTCCCCGCTGCGGGGGAATCTGATCCCGGGCACGGCGATCTTCGTGTGCGAGAGGGACTGACGGGCGCAAGCGCCCCAGCGACCCCGCGAGCCCCACTTGTCATATGAGAGGACGGGGCCTGTGGACAGCCGGGCACGGCGTCGGCGAGGACGTACGAAACTGAGTGCGTGATCCGACACGACGCACTCGACCGTCTTCCCGTCCGCCATGCCGTCCCCGAGCTGCTCACCGCACTCGAGGAGCGCGGCACGGCGGTGCTGTACGCGCCTCCCGGCACCGGCAAGACCACCTTGGTGCCCCTCGCGCTCGCGGGTCTTATAGGGGACGGGCCGCGGCGGAGGGTGCTGGTGGCCGAGCCGCGCCGGATGGCGGTGCGGGCGGCGGCCCGGCGGATGGCGTGGCTGCTGGGCCAGGAGGTCGGCGAGGCCGTCGGCTTCTCGGTGCGCGGCGAGCGCAGGGCCGGGCCCGCGACCCGCGTCGAGGTGGTGACGACGGGTGTCCTCCTCCAGCGGCTCCAGCGCGATCCGGAGCTGGCGGGTGTGGACGTGGTGCTGCTCGACGAGTGCCACGAACGCCATCTGGACGCGGACACGGCGATGGCGTTCCTGGTGGACGTGCGCGCCACGCTGCGGCCCGAGCTGAAGCTGATCGCCGCCTCGGCCACCAGCGACGCCGAGGCGTGGGCCCAGCTCCTGACGGTCCTGGACGGCACCGGTCCGGCGCCGATCGTGTGGGGAAAGGGAGAGGGGCACGGATACCGCGTCCTCTTCGCCGCACCGCCCGCCGGGATCCGGCCGGCGCACGGCACCTGGGTGGATCCAGCCCTTCTGCGCCATGTGGCGGCGACGGTCCGGCTCGCCTGCGAGCGCCACGAGGGCGACGTCCTCTGCTTCCTTCCCGGCACGGGAGAGATCGCGCGCACGGCGGCGATGCTGGCGGACCTCGACGCCGACGTGCTCCAGCTGCACGGCCGGGCCCCGGCGGCGGTGCAGGACACGGTGCTGCGCGGGGCGGAGCCCGGTGGGCGGCGGCGGGTGATCCTCGCGACCTCCGTGGCGGAGTCGAGCCTCACCGTGCCGGGGGTGCGGATCGTCGTGGACTCGGGTCTGGCGCGGGAGCCGCGGATGGACCACGCCCGGGGCCTCGGGTCGCTGGCGACGGTTCCGGTGTCGATCGCGGGTGCGACACAGCGCTCGGGCCGCTCCGGCCGGGAGGGCTTCGGCATGGTGTACCGCTGCTGGGCGGAGGCGGACGACGGACGGCGAGCACGCTTCCCCTCCCCGGAGATCGAGATCGCGGACCTGGCCTCGTTCGCCCTGCGGACGGCGTGCTGGGGCGATCCCACGGCGGCAGGGCTCGCACTCCTTGACGCCCCGCCGGCGGGTGCGATGACGGCGGCCCGTGCCGCGCTGACGGCCGCCGGGGCGGTGGACGACGAGGGCAGGGCCACGGAGCGGGGTCTGAGGATGTCGCGGCTGGGCGTGCACCCCCGGCTGGCGAGGGCCCTCCTGGACGGCGCGCCCGAGGTGGGCGTCCGGCGGGCGGCAGAGGTGGTGGCGCTGCTCAGCGAGGAGCCGCCCCGGGAGTACGGCGACGATCTGGCGGCCGCGTGGCGTGCGGCGCGGCGGGGCGGTGACGCGTACGGAGCGCGGTGGAAGGCGGAGGCACGCCGCCTGGAGCGGTCGGCCACCGAGGCGGGAGCCGGTGGGCCCGGGGGCGGGGGCGGCGCGCGGGCCGGGTCCCGTGCGGCCGGGACGGAGCCGGCCGGGTCCGTGTCGCCCGGTGGGCTCGGGGGCCACGGCGCGCGCGGCGGGACGGGCAGCACGGATCCTGCCGGCTCCTCGTCGCGGCCGGGTGGTTCCGGGGGCGCCCGGCCCGTGGCGGGCGGGGGTGCCCGGCCGGTGGCGGGCGGGGGCGACGACGCGGTGGCCGGGCTGGTGACGGCGCTGGCGTTTCCCGAGCGGGTGGCCAGGGCCCGGGAGGGCGGCGGGTTCCTGATGGTGTCGGGGACGGGCGCCGAGCTCGCCGAGGCCTCGAGGCTCCGCAGCGCCCCCTGGCTGGCCGTGGCCGTGGCGGACCGGCCGGTGCGGAGCGCCACGGCCCGGGTGCGGCTGGCGGCCGTGGTGGACGAGGGCGTGGCGCGGGCCGCCGCCGGGCACCTGCTCCGGGCCGGCGAGGAGGTCCACTGGGAGGAAGGGGACGTGGTCGCCCGGTCCGTGTCCCGGCTGGGCGCCGTCGAGCTCGCCGCGCGTCCCCTCAGGGACGGAGCCGATCCTGAGCTCGTACGGTCGGCCCTGCTCGACGGGTTGCGGCGGGAGGGGCTCGGGCTGCTGCGGTGGAGCCGGGAGTCCGAGGAGCTGAGGCAGCGGCTCGGCTTTCTGCACCGGGTCCTGGGTGAGCCCTGGCCGGAGGTGACGGAGGAGTCGCTGCTCGACCGGGCCGAGGCGTGGCTGGAGCCCGAGTTGTCACGGGCGCGGCGACGGGCCGATCTGGGCCGGATCGACGCGGGACAGGCGCTCCAGCGGCTGCTGCCCTGGGCGACGGGTGAGGCCGGCCGGCTCGGCGAGCTCGCGCCCGAGCGGATCGAGGTCCCGAGCGGATCGCGGATACGGGTCGACTACAGCGGCGAACAGCCGGTCCTCGCGGTGAAGTTGCAGGAGATGTTCGGCCTGGCCGAGACGCCGAAGGTCGCGGGGACGCCGGTCGTGGTCCATCTCCTCTCCCCCGCCGGCCGCCCGGCGGCCGTCACCGCCGATCTGGCCTCGTTCTGGCGGGAGGGGTACCGCTCGGTCCGGGCGGAGCTGCGCGGCCGCTACCCCAAGCACCCGTGGCCGGAGGACCCCGCAGCGGCGGAGCCGACCCGGCACACCAGCGCGCGGCTCAGGAGGGAGAGGTAGCGGGCGCCCGGGCGGGTCGCCGGCCGCGGGCCTCCAGCCAGAGCGCGAGGGCGAGCAGGGCGAGAGACAGGGTAACGAAGGTCCACGGCAGATAGGAGGTGACGAGAAGGACGACAGTCCGGTTGGTCTTGACGAGTTCGACGGTCGACCGGATGTAGTCCTCGCGCATCTTCACATGGCCGGAGAAGGCGGTGACCTTCCACGCGGTCTTGTCGTTGCGGAGCTCCTCCTTGTGGATCTCCTCGCCGTTGACGGGGGCTCCGGTGACGGGATCGACCCAGAACATCCGCTTGGTGGTGTACCAGATGGTCATGCCCGACTGGGCGATCATCTCCGGGGTGATGCCCTTGACGGGCATCGTCTTGGGCATGGGGACCTTGGTCCAGGGGATGGTCTGCTCGAAGTAGTAGACCTCCATGCCGCGGAAGGTCTGGGTGCCCTTGTAGTGGATGGGGGCCGTGGTGCGGGACCGGGCGTCGTAGTACTGGTAGTCCCGCTTCTCGGTGAGGAAGGGCCACTTGAACTCGATGCCCTCGCGCCGGACGGCGTCGCCGTCGACCATCGCGCCGGTGGCGTTGACCGGATCCTGGGTGTGGGCGTCGAAGATGTAGCGCTCCGGGATCTGGGAGACCATCTTGCCGTCGGGGCCGGTGATGTAGGTGAGGGCGTCCCATACGACGACGTCGCGGCCGGCGTCGCGCTCGATCCTCTTCGACTCCTCCACGTTGCCCTTGAGGGTCTGGATGATCGTGAGCTTCTCGACCTCCTTGGCCGTGAGGGTCGAGTAGTCGACGAGGGTGGCGGGCTTCGACTCCAGGACGATCTCTTGGTACTGGTTCGGCGGGATCTTCACCACGCGGGGGAAGACGTACCACCGCAGGGTGGGGGCCATCGCGGCGAAGAACACCGCGAAGGAGAGCAGGACGAGGCTGGCTCGGCGGCGCATGGAGTGGCTCCTCCTACTTCTTGGGGCCGGGGTCGGCGGTGAGGAGGGGCTGGGGCGAGGTGGGTCCGTCGGGCGGGAGGTCCACCACCGAGACGAGGAGGATGACGAGGAGGACTGGGACCAGCCCGATGGCGGCGGCTACGAGGGCGCGCATGGTCGGCCTCCCGGTGCTCGATCTGATGCGGCGTCAGGGCTGGGGCACCGTAGCAACGCGGCCGCGAGATGAGAACACGTTGCACTCAGAACACAGAGCGCCGCCCCTCCGTCCGGGCGGACGGAGGGGCGGCAGGGTCGTGCGGGATCTG
>NZ_JBHJTL010000146.1:0-12545 GCF_042264065.1 Streptomyces sp. NPDC056222
CGGTCGGGGGCGGCGTCCTCGGCTGGGTCAACCTGATCGACCCCGATACGCCGATATCCTAGCCCCAGGTAGGTTTACGAGACGGGCCCGCACCTGACATCAGGTCCGGGCCCTTCTCGTGCTCCCGGCTAGGAGCAGCGCGTGCCGTACTTGGGGACCGTGCCGTCCAGGAGGTACGCGTCGACCGTCCTCGTCACACAGGACGACGTGCCGTACGCGCCATGGCCCTCGCCCTCGTTGCTGACCAGGACGCCGACGCCGGTGCCCAGCTCCTTCGCCATCCGCTCCGCCCCCTCGTACGGGGTCGCCGGGTCACCGGTCGTGCCGACGACCAGGATCGGGCCCGCTCCGGGCGCGCCGGCGTCCGGGTCGACCCGCTCGCCCTTCACCGGCCACTGGGCGCACCAGCCGGCCGTGTCCCAGGCGAGGAACGCGCCGAAGACCGGCGAGAGCCTGCGGAACTCCGGCAGCAGCGCCTTCGCCTGCTCCGTCGTCGGCCGCTCGGCGGAGTCGGCGCAGGAGATCGCCCGCTGGGAGTGGGACTGGGTGGAGTAGTGCCCGGACTCGTCCCGGTCGTTGTACGAGTCGGCCAGCGCCAGCAGCTCCGCGCCGTTGCGGTTCCGGGCCTGCTCCAGGGCGGAGGTCAGCAGGGGCCAGTTGCTCTCCGAGTAGAGCGTGACCGCGATGCCGGTGAGCGCCAGACCGTCGGTCAGCTTCCGGTCGCCGACGGGCAGCGGGTCGCCGTCCAGCCGCTCCAGCAGACGGGCGATCCGGGCCGTTCCCTGCTTCGGGTCCTCGCCGGTGCTCTTCAGGTAGTTGTCCAGGGCGCGCTGGAAGCCGATCGTCTGGTTGCGGGCGTGGCCCGTGCTGTCGGCGGTCGGGTCGACGACCGCGTCGAGGACGGTCCGGCCGACGTGCGCCGGGAACAGATGCGCGTAGGCGCCGCCGAGCTGGGTCCCGTAGGAGATGCCGAAGTAGTTCAGCTTGGCGTCGCCGAGGACGTGCCGGACCAGGTCCAGGTCACGGGCGGTGTTGCTGGTCGTGGTGTGCGGGATGACCTTGCCGGAGCGGCGGGCGCACCCGGCGCCGAAGGAGGCGCCGTCCGCGCGGAACGCGGCCTCCTCGGCCGGAGTGTCCGGCGTCATGTCGACGGTCTCGGCGGCGGCCAGCTCCTTGTCGTCCCGGCACACCACACCGGCGCTCTGCCGGACGCCGCGCGGGTCGAAGCCGACCAGGTCGTAGCGGCGGTTCAGCACGCTGTACGCCTGGGCCGCGCGGGGGAGGATCTCGACCCCGGAGGCGCCCGGGCCGCCGAAGTTGAAGAGGAGGGAGCCGATCCGCCGGTTCTTGTCGCGGGCCTCCTTGCGGATCAGCGCGATCGGGATCGTCTCGCCGTCGGGCCGTGCGTAGTCGAGCGGCACCCGCACCTCGGTGCAGCGCCAGTCGGCGCCGGGCTCGTCGCCGCCCTCGGGGGCGGCACAGGGCTTCCACTCGGGGCGCTGCCCGGTGAGCGAGGCGGGCAGCGCGGCGTCCTTCGGCTGCTTGGCATCCGTGCTCGGCGGGGTCTTCCCGATGCTCCGAGGGGTCTCCGTGGGCGTTCCGGTGCTCGTGCAGCCCGCGAGCAGCAGCCCGGTGACGACAGCGGCCGCCACCCGTATCCGTTTGGACAAGACAACCCCCGTGATCCGGACCGGAAAGTCGCCATCCTAGGCGCCGCGGTGGACCTACTTGCAGATGGTCCCCGAGGCCGGCACCTTTCCGTCCAGGAAGTACGCGTTGACGGCGTTCTGCACGCACGCGTTGCCGGCGTTGTACGCGCCGTGCCCCTCGCCCTCGTACGTCAGCTCCACACCCACGCCCTCGCCGAGCGCGTCCACCATCGCCCGGGTCCCCCCGTACGGGGTCGCCGGGTCGCCCGTCGTGCCGAGCACCAGGATCGGGGCGGAGCCGGGCGCGGAGACGTCGGGGTGCTCCCAGGCGCCGGGCACCGGCCACTGGGAGCAGCCGGACAGGGCCCAGCCCATGTAGTCCCCGAAGACGGCGGAGGTCTTCTGGAACTCCGGGAGCCGTTCCTTGGCCTGGCCGAGGGTGTAGCGCTCCTTGAAGTCCACGCAGTTGATGGCCGCGTTCGCCGCCTGGATGTTGCTGTAACTGCCGTTCTGGTCACGTCCGTTCATGGAGTCGGAGAGGGCGAGGAGCAGTGCGCCGTCGCCGCCCTCGGCCGAGTCGAGGCCCTGCTCCAGGTACTGCCAGAACTCCTTGGAGTACAGGGCCTGCGCGATGCCGTTGGTTGCCTGGGTCTGGGTGAGCTTGCGGTCCCCGATCCCGGCGATCGGCTTCTC
Source organism: Streptomyces sp. NPDC056222 (assembly GCF_042264065.1). Classification (NCBI taxonomy): domain Bacteria; kingdom Bacillati; phylum Actinomycetota; class Actinomycetes; order Kitasatosporales; family Streptomycetaceae; genus Streptomyces; species Streptomyces sp. NPDC056222. Next base: position 2,343 of record NZ_JBHJTL010000146.1, read on the forward strand.
GTCGAGTTCGTCGAGGAGGTTGATGATGAACGCCTCGATCTCGGCGACCGTCGAACCGGGCAGCGTGCAGGCGTCGCCGCGGGCCACGCAGTCCTTGGCGAAGTTGTCGAGGGCGAGCTGGAAGCCCTGGGCCTGGCCGAGGGCGCCGGCCTCCGTGCCGGAGTTCGGGTCGATGACCGCGTCGAAGAGGGCGCGGCCGACGTTCTCGGGGAACAGATGGGCGTACACACCGCCGAGCTGTGTGCCGTACGAGATGCCGAAGTAGTGGAGCTTGTCGTCGCCGAGGACCTGGCGCATCAGGTCCAGGTCACGGGCGGCGTTCTCGGTGCCGACGTGGGGGAGGACCGCGCCGGACTCCTTCTCGCAGCCGGCGGCGTACTTCTTCTGCCCGTCGGACATCGTCCGCTCCTCGGCGGCGTCGTCCGGGGTGAAGTCCATGGCGTAGTAGGCGTCCAGCTCCTGGTCGGTCAGGCACTGGACGTCCGCGCTGCGGCCGGCGCCCCGGGGGTCGAAGGAGACGAGGTCGTAGCGGGTGCGGAGCTTCTCGTAGTCCGCGGCGAAGGAGGGCAGGCCGGTGACGCCGGAGACGCCGGGACCGCCGAAGTTGTAGATCATGGAGCCGATCCGCTGGTCCGGGTTGCTGGTCCGGGCGCGGATCAGGGCCAGCTCGATGGTCTCGCCTCCGGGATCGTCGTAGTCGAGCGGCGCGTCCATGAACGAGCACTCCCAGGCGGTCCCGTCGGGCAGCGGGGAGGGCGCGGGCCCGCCGCCCTCCGCGGCGGACGGGGGCGGACAGGCGGCCCACTCCAGCTCCTGCGTGGCGAACCCGGCGAGATCGGTGGGCGAGTCTGAGGCAGTCCCGCCACTGTCCGAGCATCCGGCGACTCCGACGGCGAGCAACACGGTGGTCGCGGTGAGCAGGACGGCACGCTGCGCGGCGGAGATCGGCATGAACCCATCGTGAGCCGAACAAAGCAACCCCGCGCGGGCGAGCACCCACACGGGTGTCACGTACGGGCGCCCCACAGGCCCGCGGGGAACGGCGCGTACGGGCTCCGCCGGACGGGGCCCTGTCAGGGGCGCGAGGAACTGCGCGCTCAGCCGCGCGGTGCCGGCAGATTCCGTCCGGACGGGGCCCTGCCAGGGGCGCGAGGAACTGCGCGACCAGCCACAGCCGGCCCGCAGACTCCGCACGACCCTGCCCCCACCCCCCACCCGCCAAAGCGCTCCCGCGCTAAAGCGCCCCGCGCTTCGTCAGCCAGTTGAAGCACAACCACCCCGGCAACACCGGCAGCCACAGCGTCAGCAGCCGGTACAGCAGCACCGCCGGGGTCGCGACCTCGATGGGGAGGCCGACCGCGACCAGACCGAGGGTCAGCGCGGTCTCGACCGCGCCCACACCGCCAGGCGTCGGCGCCGCCGAGCCGAGTGCGTTGCCCGCGAGGAAGACGACCGCCACGCTGGCGTAGCTGATCCCCTGGCTGTCGTGCCCGAACGCGCGGATCGAGGCGTCCAGGCAGAGCACGAACACACCGGTCAGGAGCAGCATGCCGCCGATGCCCGTGAGCAGCTTCAGCGGCCGCTGGAGCACGTCCAGCATGCGCGGCACGACACCCGCGAAGAGCGACCGCAGCCGCGTCGACACGAACTTCCGCATGAACGGGATCGCCGTGACCACCAGAACCAGCACCGCCACGGTCAGCAGACCGGCGATGACCGTCCTCGACGGGGTGAACGACTGCGACTTCTCCGTACCCGTCAGATAGCCGAAGGCGAGCAGCAGCAGGATGTGCGCCCCGAGCCCGAAGAGCTGCGACGCGCCGACGCTCGCCACCGCGAGCCCCGGCCGCACCCCCGAGCGCTGGAGGAACCGGGTGTTCAGCGCGACACCGCCGACCGCCGCCGGAGCGACGATCTTCACGAACGACCCGGCCACCTGTGCGACCACCGTCCGCCAGAACCCCACCCGCTCCGGTACGAAGCCGAGCAGGCTCATCGCGGCGGCGATGTAGCTCAGCGCCGAGAACAGCACCGCCGCCGCCACCCACCGCCAGTCGGCCGAGCTGATGGTGGACAGCGGCGTCCGGGCGATCTGCGAGAGCAGGAAGTACGCGGCGACGGCACCGGCGATGAGGCTGATGAGCGTGCGCGGCTTGATCCGCTCCAGACGGACCGGTTCGACCGGTGCCTGGGGACGGATCAGCAGCACCTGCTGGCGGATCTGGGCCAGCAGATCCTCCTCGCGGGCATCGTCGAGCGCCTCGTCGATGGCCCGCTTCTCGGCCTGCTTCTCCGCCTTCTCGATCTTCCGGTCGGACTTGCGGTCCGGCTTGAGGTCCGTGGTGCCCGCGTTCGCCTCGGCCCGCGCCCGCTTCGCCGCCTCCGACGCCTCGAGCACGGCCTCGCGCTCCCGCTTCGACCGCTCCCGGGCCAGCCTCCGCAGCGTCGCCCGCGTGGAGCGGCTCAGCGCGATCGGCTGGAGGAGGGGGAGACAGTCGGCGATCGCGTCCGGGCCGAGCACCGCCACGGCCCCGGCCACCGCCCGCTCGGCACCCACCCTCAGTCCGAGGGTGGTGAGCAGCTGCGCGATGTCCATCCGCAGGATCAGGTCGCCGGCGGCGATCTCGCCGCCCCGCAGGTCGGTCAGAATGACCTTGCCGGAACGATCCACCAGAATCGCGTCGCCAGCGAGCCTGCGGTGCGCGATCCGGCGTGACTGGAGCGCCTTCACCTGTCGCCAGGCGCTGCGCACCAGATCGTCGGTGATCTCCTTGTCGTCCAGCGAATCCAGGGTCCGGCCGCCCAGGTGCTCGTACACGAGCATCACGGCGTCCGGGCCGAGCTCGGAGGTGGCGATCAGCTTCGGGGCGTTGGCCCCGGCGGCGATCGCCGCGTACGCGAGGAGGGCCTCCTGCTCCAGCGCCTGGCGCAGCGAGACGATCGAGCGGCGGGTGGTGATCGCGCGCAGGGTGATCCTGCGCCAGACCCGGTAGAAGAAGCCGTGCGCCTGCTGCTCCCGGTCCACGACGGTGACGTCGAGCGGCGGCCCGTCCTCGAGCGTGACGATGTAGCGGCGCCCGCGGTCGCCGCTGTCGGCCGAGTCGGGCACGCCCGCGCCTTCGGCGCGCAGCGCCGTGACCGGCCGGAAGCCGACCCGGCGCAGACCGGCCAGGAGGGTCTGCCCGGTGGGGCGGACGTTGGGGGAGCCGACCGCGTACAGCGTTCCGTACGCGACGGTCCAGCCGATCAGCACGGTCAGGATGATCGAGAACGCGGTGGTGTACCCGGCGACCAGCATCGTGAACGCGTCGAGCAGCAGCACCGCCCACAGGCTCACCCGCCAGCGCGGCCGACGGGCCATGCCGACGGCGGTCATGTACGCGATGACGGGCGCGAGGTAGTTGTGCACCGGGTCGGTCAGGCCGCCGCCGGTGGCCGGCTGGGTCAGGGCGTCCTGGATGGTGCCGGGCGCGGCCTTGGCGACCCAGAGGTCGGTGGCGAGGGTGACACCGTGGGCGAGTACGGCGGCGAGGACGCCGTCGGCGATCCGTAGCCCGTCCCGTTTGATCAGCCGCTCGATGGCGAAGGCCACCGGCACGAGTAGGACGGCGATGCTGGAGACCAGGCCGGCGATCTTGACGAAGACGTCGGGCGCACCGCCGGCGCCCTTGTTGATGTCCTGCTCGAGGCCGGAGGTGGTGCCGTGGGCGAAGGCGGCGATGGCGATGACGACGGCGATCACGAGGACGCCGACGAGCAGCCGCATCAGGTCGGACGGGCGGTGCACACGGGCGGCGAGCAGCGGTTCGTCCTGCGAGACGCGCTCGCTGGGCTCTCCTTCGGGCGAGGGCAGGTCGGGGTGAGCCCCCTCCTCAGGAGGCCGAGCGTCGTACCCCATCACCATGTCCGTCTCTGCTTGTGCCGCGTGCTCGTCGTGCGACGCGTCCCGCTTCTCGAATTGTTCTTCTTCTTGGTCGTCTTGTCGCTCTTGATCTCGTATCACCAGTCACCGCCCGGACGATGGTGGCACGAAGCGCTGCCCCACGGAGGCATCAGGGCGTTGTCGGTGGGGTTGTCGGTGGTGTGAGGCAGGATGGGGCGGATGAGCGTGGAGGAGCTTCCGGAGTACGCGGAGCGGGTCCTTGAGGTCGCCGAGCTGATCCCGCCGGGCCGGGTGATGACCTACGGAGACGTGGCCGAATGGCTCGGCGAGGGAGGGCCGCGCCAGGTCGGCCGGGTGATGGCCCTGTACGGCGGGGCCGTGCCGTGGTGGCGCGTGGTGCGCTCCGACGGCACGCTGCTGCCCGGCCACGAGCTGCGCGCCCTCGACCACTACCGGGACGAGGGCACCCCGCTCCGGCAGGCCGGGCGCACCGCCGAGGGGCACATACCGAAGCTCGACATGCGGCGGGCGCGCTGGGACGGCACGGACGTCGCCGACCGGGATCCGCGTGCGGGAACTCACACGTGACAGCTTTGCCCATGGCAGGACGGGCCGGGCGGCCCGATGACGGCACGGAAGCCCGTACGGAGTACGACTCGGGCACCCTCCGTTTCCCGTAACGTCGTCGTTCGCCCCGTACACCTCTCCACCTCTTCGCTCAGGACCGGTCGATCCACGTGAGTTCCTCCTCCACCACCCGGCGCACGCCGTACCAGGGGCGGACCACGGGCGCGTACCGACTGGTGCGCACCGCCCCGACCCAGGTGGATCCCCCTCTGCTGGACGCAGCGCAGCGGGAAGTGGTTGACCACGCGGGCGGACCGATGCTCGTCCTCGCCGGACCGGGCACCGGCAAGACGACGACGCTGGTGGAGGCGGTCGCGGCCCGCGTCGAGAAGGGAACGGACCCGGAGCGGATCCTCGTCCTCACCTTCAGCCGCAAGGCCGCCGTGGAGCTGCGCGACCGGATGGCGGCGCGGCTGGGTGGAGCGCGGCCTCCGCAGGCGACGACCTTCCACTCGTACTGCTACGCCCTGATCCGCGCGCACCAGGACGCCGAACTGTTCGCCGAGCCGCTGCGGCTGCTGTCGGGACCGGAGCAGGACCTCGCGGTACGGGAGCTCCTCGCGGGCCAGATCGACCTGGAGAAGGCGGGGCTCGCCCGCGTCCGGTGGCCCGACGAGCTGCGGGCCTGTCTGACGACGCGCGGCTTCGCCGACGAGGTACGGGCCGTCCTCGCGCGCTCACGCGAGCTGGGGCTCGGGCCGAGGGCGCTGGCCGAGTTCGCCCAGCGGGTGGGGCGCCCCGACTGGAGGGCGGCGGCCGGGTTCCTGGCGGAGTACCTCGACGTCCTGGACCTGCAAGGGGTTCTCGACTACACGGAGCTCGTGCACAGGGCGGTGCTGCTGTCGGAGAGCGTGACGCTGCCCGACTACGACGCCGTCTTCGTGGACGAGTACCAGGACACGGACCCGGCGCAGGTGCGGCTGCTGCGCGCGCTGGCGGGGGGCGGCCGCACGGTGGTCGCCTTCGGCGACCCGGACCAGTCGATCTACGCGTTCCGGGGTGCCGATGTGAACGGCATCCTCGACTTCCCCGACACGTTCCCGCGGCTCGACGGCCGGCCGTCGGACGTCCGGGTCCTGACGGGCTCCCGCCGCTCGGGCGCGGGGCTGCTCGCCGCGACGCGCGAACTCACCCGGCGGATGCCCCTGCCGCGACTCCCCGGCGACAAGGTCCGCGCCCACCGCGAGCCGGCGGCGAGCCGCGGGGGCGGCCGGGTCGAGGTCTACACGTACCCGACGGCCTCCACCGAGTCCGACAACATCGCCGACCTCCTGCGCCGCGCCCACCTGGAGGACGGTGTCCCCTGGCAGGACATGGCCGTCCTGGTCCGCGCGGCCACCACCGTCCCGGGCCTCCGCCGCGCCCTCACCTCGGCCGGCGTCCCCCTCGAAACCGACACCGCCGACACCCCCCTCCGCCACGAACCGGCGGTCGCTCCGCTGCTTCTCGCCCTGCGCACGGCGGCGGCCCCGGGCGCGGACGACCCGGCCGCCCCGGGGACGGCGGGACGGGACGTGGTCGGCGACGGCGACGGCGCCGGGGAGCCGGCCGGGGGCAGTGGGGAGTCCGCCGACGAGGCTGCGGAGCCCGCGGGGGTCGACGGCGACTCGGCCGACCACGCGGAGCTGGATGCCGCATGCGACGCGCCCGCCGACGGAGCCGAGGAGCCCGCCGGGCCGGGCGGCGATTCGCCGAGCGCCATGGCGGTCGCTCAGCAGGCGGCGCCCGAGCCGATCGCGTCCGGTGACGCTGCGGAGCCGGGCGCCGGGGAGCCGGGCGCCGGGGAGACGGTCCCTGGGGAGACGGGCCCCGTCGTCGGCGACACGACGGACCCGGGCGGCGAGCCTTCGGCTTCCGCAGCCGAGCCCTCGGCTTCCGGCGACGGTACCGAAGGGGACGAGAGGGACGGGGTGTGGCTCGACACGGAGACCGCGCTCACCCTGCTCGCCTCGCCCCTCGCCGCCATGGACCCCGCCGATCTGCGCCGCCTCGGCCGCGCGCTGCGCGACGAGGAGCGGGCCGGCGGGAACCAGGTGCCGCCGCCCTCCGACGTACTCCTCGCCCGTGCGCTCGCCGAGCCCGAGCGGCTCGTCGCGCACGACCAGTCGTACGCCCGCGGCGCCAAGCGGCTCGGCGAGCTGCTCCGGCAGGCCCGCAACCGCCTCGCCGCAGGCGGCACCGCCGAAGAGGCCCTCTGGCTGCTCTGGAACGGCACCCCCTGGCCCGGCCGGCTGGAGCGCGCGGCCCTTCGCGGCGGCCCGGCCGGCCGCAACGCCGACCGCGACCTCGACGCCGTCTGCGCCCTCTTCGAGGCCGCCGCCCGCGCCGAGGACCGTGTCGGCGGCCGCGGCGCCCTGAACTTCCTCGAAGAGCTCGACGCCCAGGACATCGCCGCCGACACCCTCTCGAAGCGCCAGACCCGTCCCGACGCCGTCCGCCTCATGACCGCCCACCGCGCCAAGGGCCTCGAGTGGAGCCTCGTCGTCGTCGCCGGCGTCCAGGAGGGCCTCTGGCCCGACCTGCGCCGCCGAGGCTCCCTCCTCGAAGCCGACCGCATCGGGCGCGACGGTCTCGCCGAACCCCTCACCCCCGGCGCCCTCCTCTCCGAGGAGCGCCGCCTCTTCTACGTCGCCGCCACCCGCGCCCGCGACCGGCTCGTCGTGACCGCGGTCAAGACCCCCGCCGACGACGGCGACCAGCCCTCCCGCTTCCTCACCGAACTCGGCACCGAGCCCAAGGACGTCCCGGGCCGCCCCCGCCGCCCCCTCGCCGTGTCCGCGCTCGTCGCCGAACTGCGTGCCACCACCGTCGACCCGGCCGCCTCCGACGCCCTCCGCGACGCCGCCGCCCAGCGCCTCGCCCAGCTCGCCGCGCTCACCGACGACGAAGGTCAGCCGCTGGTCCCGGCCGCTCACCCGGACCGCTGGTGGGGCCTGTTCGAACCCACCCGCAGCCGGGTCCCGCTCCGCGACCGCGACCACCCCGTCGCCCTCTCAGGCTCCGCCCTCGACCAGCTCGCCAACACCTGCGCCCTCCAGTGGTTCCTGGGCCGCGAGGTCAAGGCCGACGCCCCCGCCACCGCCGCCCAGGGCTTCGGCAACGTCGTCCACGTCCTCGCCGACGAGGTCGCCTCCGGCCGTACCCCCGCCGACCTCGACGTCCTCATGGCCCGCCTGGACTCGGTCTGGGACGCGCTCGCCTTCGACGCCCCCTGGAAATCCGCGCAGGAGAAGGAGCACGCGCGCGTGGCGCTGGAACGCTTCCTGCGCTGGCACGTCATGGACCGCGGCGGCCGCACCCCCGCCGCGACGGAGCACGACTTCGACGTGACCCTCGAAGCCGGTGCGTACGAGGTCCGGATCCGCGGCTCCATGGACCGCGTGGAGACCGACGAACACGGCCGCGCCTACGTCGTCGACTTCAAGACCGGCAAGTCCGCGCCCACCAGGGACGAGGTCGCCCACCACCCCCAGCTCGCCGTGTACCAGCTCGCGGTGCGCGAAGGAGCCCTGGACGAGGTCTTCGACGGCCACCGCCCCGACCCCGGCGGCGCCGAACTCGTACAACTGCGCCAGCCCGCCCCCAAGAAGGAGGGCGGCGAGACCCTCCCGAAGGTCCAGGCGCAGGAACCCCTGGCGGGGGAGTGGGTCGGCGACCTCCTGGCCACCGCGGCCGGCCGGGTCCTCGACGAGCGCTTCACCCCCACCACGGGCCAGCACTGCACCCACTGCACCTTCCGCGCCTCGTGCAGCGCGCAGCCCGAGGGCCGCCACATCGTCGAATGACGGCCTCCTCGAGAGCCGCCGTTCGACGTGTCCGAGGTCACCTTCCCGCCGTGCATCCATGGGGACCTCACAGGAGTCGGACTGTCCCGGGGGTCAAGAGAAATCTCATGAGGAGTGCACACATGCGGGCCAACCGGAAGATCTGGGTCGCGGCGATGGTCTGTGCGGCCACCGTCGTCGGTGTGACGGGCTGTTCCAAGGGCGACGACACCAAGGCCAAGGGCGACACGAAGGAGCCGGCGGCGTCCGCCACGACGCAGGCCCCGGTCGACCCCTTCAAGGGCCTCGACGCCGACGCGATCGCGGACCAGGCCGTGAAGGCCATGAAGGGCGCGACCTCGCTGCGCATGGTCGGCGACGGCAAGGCCGACGGCGAGCAGATGAAGATCGACCTCGCCGTCGACAACAAGGGCGCCTGCGTCGGAAAGATGACCATCGACACGGCCACCGCGGACCTCCTTCAGGCGGAGAAGGTCATGTACATGAAGGGCGACGACAAGTTCTGGCAGAACATGGCCAAGAGCGAGGGCTCCTCCGCCGAGGAGGGCAACGCCATGGCCGAGATCCTCAAGGGCCGCTGGATGAAGATGTCCGACGGCAACGCGAGCGAACTGGCCGACTTGTGCGACCTCAACACCCTGATCAAGGAGATGGACGATGACAAGTCCGAGCGGAAGGGGATGACCAAGGGCGCCGACGCCGATGTCGACGGCCGCCCCGCCGTCACCCTGATCAAGAAGAAGAGCAACGGCGAGACACTCACCGTGTACGTCGCCAAGGAGGGCGAGCCCTTCATCCTCAAGTCGGTCGACGCCGGCGGCAAGGAGCCCGGATCGCTCGTCTTCTCCGAATTCAACAAGCCCGTCACGGCCACCGCGCCTCCGGCGGACCAGGTGATGGACCCGGCGAAGCTCGGCTGACGCACCCGCCTCGACGTGCGCCCGCCGCAGCGATGTAGCGGGCGCACGTCACAGGGGCGACGCTGGTGGACGGGGGAATCCGCGAGGAGGCTCGCATGGCGTCCCAGCGTCGAATGCTCCGCACCGCGACGGCCACCGTGGCGGCCGGTGCGACGGCCGTCTGTACGGCCGTGATCGTCGGGGCCGCTCCGGCGGCCGGGGCCCAGGTGCCTCCCGCGCCGGCATACGTACAGGCCGCAGCCCCCAGCCCCTCGCCGGACCCCTTCGAGGGCCTGACCGCCGACCGGATCGGCGACCGCGCCGTCACCGCCACCCAGTCCGCGACCTCTCTCCGGATGACCGGCCGGGTCGAGTCGGACGGACAGCAGCTGGACATCGACCTCGCTGTCGACGACCAGCGCGAGTGCACCGGGCGGATGACGATCGGCGGCGGCACGGCGGAGCTGCGGCAGGCCGACGGGATCACGTACATCAAGGGCGACGAGCGGTTCTGGCGGGTCTCGATGACCTCCCAGGGGATACCGGAGCCCCAGATCGGCCCCACGATCGAGCTCCTCGAAGGGCGCTGGCTGAAGATCACCCCCGGTCAGGCGGGCAGCGGCGACCTGAGCGGGGTCTGCGACCTCAAGGAACTCCTCGCCGACCTGGACGAGGACGACGGCGAGCGCAGGGGTCTGACCCGCGGACCGGACGCCGAGGTCGAGGGAACCCCGGTCGCCACCCTGCTGAAGAAGAGGCCCGGCGGTGAGACGACCACTGTGTCCGTCTCCCAGGAGGGCAAGCCCTACATCCTCAAGATGGTCAAGACGGGTGGCGAGGAGCCCGGGACGATCGTCTTCTCCGACTACGACAAGCCGGTGAAGGTCGTCGTACCGCCCGCGGACGAGACCGTGGACCTCACCAAGCTCGACCAGGGGACGACGACCGGGGCGGTCTGAGTCGTCCCCCTCGCGTCCCGCTCGCCTTCCGCCGTGGTCGGCGCTGTCGG
>NZ_JBHJTL010000147.1:0-12331 GCF_042264065.1 Streptomyces sp. NPDC056222
AATCAAGAGCTGTCGCGATCTAGCTCTTGGAGCAGCTGGGCAGGCTCTTCGTGTCGCCCTTGCGGAGCTTCTCCAACGACTTCGTCGCGTCGTCGATGGTGTCCACCTTGATGAGCGTGAGGCCGTCGGGGATGTCGGAGGCGGCGGCCTCGCAGTTGTCGGCCGGGGTCAGGAAGTACCGGGCGCCCGCGTTGCGCGCGCCGACCAGCTTCATCTCGATGCCGCCGATCGGGCCGACCTTGCCCGTCTCGTCGATGGTGCCGGTACCGGCGATGAACTTGCCGTCGGTGAGGCTCTCGGGCGTCAGCTTGTCGACGATGCCGAGGGCGAACATCAGACCGGCGCTGGGACCGCCGACGTCGGCGAGCTTGATGTCGATGGTGAACGGGAAGACGTGGTCGGTGCCGGCCTGGATGCCGACGATCGCCCGGTCGCCCTCCTGGGACTTGACCGTGGTGATCGTGACCTTCTCGGTGGCGGTGGGCTCCTTGCCCGCCTTCTCGGCCGCGGCCGCCTCCTTGGCGGGGACGATCGTGAACTCGACCGGATCGCCGGGCTTGCGCTTGGTCACCTGCTTGGCGACGTCACCCGGCTCCTTCACGGCGACGCCGTCGACGGACTTGATGACGTCCCCGGCGTGCAGCTTGCCCTGGGCGGGGCTGTCCTTCACGACGGTGGCGACGACGACCCGGGTGGTCACCGGGATCTTCAACTCGTTGAGGGCCGCGACCTTGGCGCTCTCCTGGGACTGGGAGAACTCCTCGGCGTTCTCCTGGCTCGACTCCTCCTCCGTCTTGCCGTCCGGGTAGAGGGTCTTCTTGGGGACCACGACGTTGTCGTGGGCGAGCCAGCCGTAGACGGCCTCGACCACGTTCATGCGGTAGTCCGCACTGGTGACGCGGACCGTCGTCATGTTGAGATGCCCGTCGGTGGGGTACGTCCGGTGACCCGAGATCTGGAGGACCGGCTCCCCGTCGGCCTCGCCGAGCGTGTTGACCGTCGGACCGGGGCTCATCTCCGCGTACGGCACCGGCACCAGAACGCCCACACAGAGCAGAGTGATCAGGACCAGGGTGGAGGCGAGCATCGTCGCGGTGCGGCGTGGCATGGAACGACAGTACGGGACCGGTCTGTGAGTGCACCTGTGGGGCGGGTCCGTACGAGGCGGCCGGCGGTGGAAGATCAGCCGGAGACGTGGCTGCTCGGTACGGTGGACGGCGACGTCGCCGCGGTCATCTGAGGGTCTTCACCTGCGATACCGGAATGGGAACGCTCCATCGCGTCCCGGAACCGTGCGTAGCCCGCGAGCTCGGCCACGTCCCCGATGGTCTTGCTCCTCTGGGCCCAGCTTCCCCATATCGCCGCACCGACGACTGCGAAAAGCGGAATCAGCAACCAGGCAAGCGCTGCCATCCCGACCTCCCATCCCCAAGAGCACCGCAATCGGCCAGGACCTGGCCGATCAGCAGATTAACGATCTGCAGCTACAACGCTGCTGCCAGGGGGCCGGTTACGCAAATCAGGGCGTCCGACTACACGACGTCGGCGCGGCGCCTTGCCAAGCACTCCCGAGCGCCCGGCCCGGGGCGGGCGCTTGGCAGAAGTCGCCCCTCTCCCGGACTCCGTCCGGGTGAACCCGGGCCCGGAGCGGGCGCTCAGCAGGAGCCGACCCACTCCTCGGAGCCGTCGGAGAAGGTCTGGTGCTTCCAGATGGGGACCTCGTGCTTGAGGTCGTCGATCAGCTTGCGGCAGGCCTCGAAGGCCTCCCCGCGGTGGGGGCAGGAGACCGCGACGACGACCGCGAGGTCGCCCACCTGCAGATCGCCCACCCGGTGGACGGCGGCCAGCGCGCGCACGGGGTAGTCGGCGACCACCTTCTCGGCGACCCTCCGCAGCTCGGCCTCGGCGGACGGGTGGCAGGAGTACCCGAGCGCGTCGACGTCCGCGCCGCCGTCGTGGTTGCGCACGGTGCCCACGAAGAGGGTCGTGCCCCCGGCCGCGTCGTCGCCGACGGCCCGGAAGACCTCGTCGAGGGAGAGCGGGGTCTCACGGATCGCGAGCAGCTTGATCGGGTCGGCTGCGACCTGCTCGCCGGGGTGGTCATGGGTGCGTGCCATGGGGCCCATGGTGCCGTACCGAACGGACATCCCGGAATAGAGCTTTCGACCGGTGGGACGGACCCTCCGTAGGAGGGTCCTACATGCCGCGGCGCTTCCGCATCTGGCGCACGAGCGCAGCCGTGCCCAGCAGCGCCACCGTCGCACCGGCCGCGCCCGCCGCCGTGGCGTCCTTGCGGCCGAGCCGTCGGCCCGCGACCGTGTGCCGGCCCTCGACCTCCTCCAGGAGCGCGGCGAGCACCTCCTCGTTGGTCCACCGCGGCCGCCAGCCGGCGTCGTGCAGGCGTCCGACGCTGACCACCCAGGGGTGCATCGTGTACGCCAGGTCCCCCGCCGGTGAGGGCGTGAGCCCGATCCGGTGCAGCCGGGCCGCCGCGCCGAGGGCGACCGCGGAGGGCAGCTCCATGCGCCTGATCCCGGAGAGCTCCTCGACCTCCTCCTGCTCCAGCCATCCGTCGCAGCCGACCGCGAACTCGCCGTCGACCTTCTCCAGGGCCGCGTACTCCAGCGCGCTGACCAGGTCGTCGACGTGGCAGAACTGCCAGGTGGGACGGGATCCGGCGACGACGAGCAGCCGCGGCGACTCGAAGTAGCGGGTCAGGGCCGTGTCCGTACCGCCGACCAGGACCGCAGGCCTGACGACGGTGACGTGCAGGCCCGGGTGGGCGCGGGGCGCACGGCGGCCGAGCCGCTCGATCTCCAGCAGGTCGCCGACGCCGGTCGCCTCGGCGGTCGCCCGCAGCTCGGCGTCCTCGGAGAGCGGGATGTCGTTGTCGGGCAGCGCGCCGTAGACCATGGCGGAGGTGCAGAGCACCACCCGGTGCACCCCCGCCGCCGCGGCGGCGGTGAGGACGGTCTGCGCGCCGCGCACGTTGTAGGCCGTTCGGGCGGCGGCGTCCGACTCCAGGTCGAGGTCGACGGCGAGGTGCACGACGACGTCGGCGCCCCGCAGCTTCTCGGCGATCGCCGGGTCGCGGACGTCGAGGATGTGCCACTGCGCCTCGGAGACCTCGCCGCGGCGCTCGTCGATCGCGATGACCTGCTTGATCTCCTCCGAGGCGGCAAGGCGCCTGGTCAGCAGGTCGCCGACCCCGGAGGCGGCGCCCGTGACCGCGACCACGGGGCCGCGCCCGGCGGACCGGGTTGAGATGTTTCGCGCTGCGCGAACCTGAGGATCTGGGGAACTCACCGGGCGTCTCCAGCGGTTGTCTTCAGTACGTACACGAATGACGCGTACGTACCAGGTGGCGTCCATCCTGCCGCAGGCCACGGCCCGGCGGAGCACCGAGCCCATATCCGGCCCGGATGTCTACGCTGGTGGTGTGTAGCGGGCAGTCGCCGTCGGCAGGAAGCCGGCGGCCCTACGAGCCGAGGAAACCTGTGAGTGACACCCCATTCGGATTCGGTCCGCCGGAGGAGCCGGAGAACGGCGACGAGGGCAAGAAGAAGGACCCCGCCGGAGGTGGCCAGGGGTCCGGTGGCCAGGGCGGCGGCAACCCGTTCGGGGCCAATCCGTTCGGCTTCGGCGGCCTGCCGGGCATGGGCGGTCCCGGTGGCGCGGACAATCCCTTCGCCGCGATGTTCGGCTCGCTGAACCCCAACGACCTGGGCGCGGCCTTCCAGCAGCTCGGCCAGATGCTCTCGTACGAGGGCGGTCCCGTGAACTGGGACATGGCCAAGCAGATCGCCCGCCAGGTGGTCGCGCAGGGCACGCCCGACGGCACCAAGGACGCCAGTGTCGGTCCGGCGGAGAAGGCCGCGGTCGAGGAGGCCGTGCGCCTGGCCGATCTGTGGCTGGACGGTGTGACCTCGCTGCCCTCGGGGGCGAGCACGTCCGTGGCGTGGAGCCGCGCGGAGTGGGTCGAGGCGACGCTGCCGGCCTGGCAGCAGCTGGTGGACCCGGTGGCCGAGCGGGTCGGCGCGGCGATGGGTGATGTGCTGCCCGAGGAGATGCAGGCCATGGCGGGCCCGCTGATCGGCATGATGCGCTCGATGGGCGGTGCGATGTTCGGTCAGCAGATCGGGCAGGCCGTCGGCGCGCTCGCGGGCGAGGTCGTCGGTTCGACCGATGTCGGTCTGCCGCTGGGCCCGGCCGGCAAGGCGGCGCTGCTGCCGCTGAACATCGAGTCCTTCGGCAAGGACCTGGGTGTCCCCAAGGACGAGGTGCGGCTGTACCTGGCCCTGCGCGAGGCCGCCCACCAGCGGCTCTTCGCCCATGTGCCGTGGCTGCGCTCGCATCTGTTCGGCGCGGTCGAGGGCTATGCCCGCGGGATCAAGGTCGACACCTCGAAGCTGGAGGAGGCGGTGGGTCAGCTCGACCCGACGCACCCGGAGCAGCTTCAGGAGGCGCTGCAGCAGGGCATGTTCCAGCCCGAGGACACGCCCGAGCAGAAGGCCGCTCTGGCCCGTCTGGAGACGGCGCTCGCGCTGGTCGAGGGCTGGGTGGACGCGGTGGTCCACGAGGCCGCGAAGTCCCGGCTCACCTCGGCGGACGCGCTGCGCGAGACGCTGCGCAGGCGCCGGGCGAGCGGCGGTCCCGCCGAGCAGACCTTCGCGACGCTGATCGGTCTCGAACTGCGTCCGCGCCGGCTGCGGGACGCCTCGCGGCTGTGGGCCTCGCTCACGGACGCGCGCGGTGTCGACGGCCGCGACGACCTGTGGGAGCACCCGGACATGCTGCCGACGGCGTCCGATCTGGACGACCCGGACGGCTTCGTCCACCGCGAGCAGCTCGACTTCTCGGAGATCGACAAGATGCTGGGCGAGGCGGCCCGCGGTGACGGCGACGACGAGGGCAAGGACGACGGCGCCAAGTGAGCCTGCACGAAGACGCCGTTCTCGTACTGAAGGCGTACGGGTCGAACGGAGCGCAGGACGAGCTGCGCGAGACGTATCTGGACCACCTCTCGGCGCACGAGGACGGGATGTGGAAGGCCTGCGAGGCCGGGCATCTGACGGCCAGTGCGCTGGTGGTGGACCCGGAGCGCGGGCGGGTTCTCCTGACGCTGCACAAGAAGCTGGGCATGTGGCTGCAGATGGGCGGTCACTGCGAGCCGGGTGACACGACGCTGGCGGAGGCGGCGCTGCGGGAGGCGACGGAGGAGTCCGGCATCCCGGGCCTCACGCTGCTGCCCGGTGGCCCCGTGCGGCTCGACCGGCATCCGATCCCGGCGCCGTGCCACTGGCATCTGGATGTGCAGTACGCGGCGTTGGCACCGGTCGGCGCGGTGGAGGCGATCAGCGAGGAGTCGCTGGATCTGCGCTGGTTCGCGTACGACGAGGTGGCGTCCGTGGCCGACACCTCGGTCGTACGGCTGCTGGAGGGCACCCGCGCCCGCCTGTAGAGCAGGTATGAGCAAGGGGCGCCTCCCTGGGAGGCGCCCCCTTACCTGTGCCCGGTTCCCGGTGCGTCAGTTCCAGGCGTTGTTCTGGTTCTGCGCGTGCGAGCCGTGCTGGCCCGCGCCGAACTGGGCGGCGATGCCCTGGCCGATGGCCGCGTTCTGCGGCGGCATGACCTCGCTGGGCTGGACGAGGGCGAAGCCCTGCCCGAGGAAGCTGAGCTCCCAGCCCTCGCCCGTGTCGCCACGGCGGCGGCGGATGCTGGAGTTGTGCGTCTGCGCCTGCATCTGCACCCGCAGCCCGGTGGACCAGGCGACGATCGCGTCCGCGTCGACGTTGACGTACTTGTCCGGGGTGACGTGCATCATCAGCGGCTGACCTGAGGTCATCAGGGCGACCTTGCCGCGGCCGGAGATGTTGAGCTGGTACTTCCCGGAGCCGGAGATGCCGTACTGGCTGTCCACGGCGATGACCTCGGTGTTGAGGGTCGAGTCCAGCGCCAGGACGTAGGCGCTGTCGACGGTCATGCCTTCCTGCTCGACCTCCACGACGTGGATGTACTGGGCGAGGTTGGCGAAGTAGACCGTGCCCTGGCCGGAGCAGCGCATGAGGTCGAGACCCTCACCGGTCCGGGCCTGGGCGCGTCGCTGGCTGGGCGTCTTGTACTCGCCGTCGAAGTCGACGAGGCCCTGGTAGGCGACCATGGCGCCCTTGCGGGCGAGGATGTCGTCCGAGCCGTTCAGGGCGACCCGCAGCAGCTGCGGGTTCTGGATGACGTACCGTTCCTGGCTCTGCTGCTCGGCGTAGTTGAAAAGCGGGCTCTGCATGGTGTGTTCTCGCTCCCCCTCAGCCCCGGATCCGCAGGCGGTCGGTGCTGTCCTCGCTCGGCTGTACGACGACGATGCCCTGGCCGGAGAAGGCCATCTGGTACGCCTCGCCGCTGCCCCGCCCGATCAGGGAGGAGGCCTTGAAGCTGCGCTTGCCCTTGACCTTGAGCGCCGGCGACCAGGCGACGAGCGCGTCGGGGTCGACGTACGTCTCGTCCTCGCCACGCCCGCAGTCGACCACGATCGGCGTGCCGCGCGAGGTCAGGGCGACCCAGCCGGTGCCCGCGATCTCGACGTTGAACAGGCCCTGTCCGGCGAACTTGGCGAGGCCCTTGACCTTCTCGACGCCCCACTGGAGGTGGGCGTCGAAGGCCAGCAGGTTGGTGCCGTTGACCGACAGCGAGTCGTTGTTCAGGTTGATCACGACGACGTCCGCGCCGTAGTCGGCGAGGTAGAGCAGCCCGTCGCCCGAGCACTTCATGATGGGCGCGCCCTCGCCGGTGACCCACTGCTGGGCGACCTGGCGGGCGGCGGGCGGGTTGGGCTCGTAGGTGACGAAGCCCTCGTAGGCGACCATCGAGCCGGTGCGCGCGTAGAGGTCCTGGCCGGAGGCCATGGCCACCTTGAGCATCGTGCGGCCGTGGTTCTCCATCCGGGCCGCCATCGGGGTCGGGGCGAAGCCCGCGAGTTGCTGGTTCATTCTTCGGGCTCCCTCAGACCTCGTACGGCTGGACGACGATGAAGTTGCCGGGGGCGCCCCGGAACTGGAGGTTCACCGTCTCCCCGCTGTGCCCGGGGTACGCGTTGCGGCGCAGCCGGACCTGGCTGGAGAGGATCACCTGCGACGCGGACGACCAGGCGACGACGGCGTTGCAGTCGGCGAAGGTGGTCGGCGTGACGGGCAGGACGACCGGGGTGCCGTGCGTCTTGACGACGACGGTGCCGGTGCCCTGGAACTGCATGGTGAACAGGGCGCCGCCGGGGATGCCGTGGCCCTCGACCCTCCGTACTTCGTACTGGAGGGACTCGTCGAAGGCGAGCACGTTCTCCGCGGAGACGCAGATGCCGTCGCCCTGGAGCTCGATCGGGTGGAGGTGGGCGCCCTCCTCCGCGAGGAAGACCTGGCCGCGGCCGGTGCAGCGCATCAGCTGCATCTCCTGGCCGGTGGCGTTGCCGACGATCCGGCCGGTGAACCCTGCGCCCTTGTGGCTGAAGTCGACCTTGCCCTGGTACATGACCATGCTGCCCTGGCGGGCGAGGACGGGGACGCCGCCCATCTGCAGGTCGACCCGCATGAGCTGCTGGTTCTGCGGGGTCCAGCGGGCGCCGGTCGCGGTCTCCTTGTACGGCTGGAGCGCGGCGGCGAGCCCGGCGCCGGTGGCCGGCACGCCCTGCGGGACGCCCATCTGACCCGGCGGCATGCCCGGAGGCGTGCCGGGGGGCTGCTGGCCGAACTGCGGCTGTCCGTACGGGGCCGGCGCGGGCTGGCCGTACGCCGGTGCCTGGCCGTACGCCGGGGCCTGGCCCGGGACCTGCCCGAACTGCGGCTGCTGGGGCTGCTGCGGCATCGGCTGCTGCGGCTGGCCGTACGGGGACGGCGCGGGCGCGGGCGCGGCCGGTGGGGCCATGGGCGCGGCCATGGTGGGGGCCGCGTGCACCGGCTGGACCGGGGCCTGCGGCGCCGGAGCGGGCGCGGGCGCGGTGGGCGCACCGAACGCCGGCGGGGCGGTGGCCTGCGCGGGCGGGGCGAAGCCGGGGGCTCCCTGTGGTGCCTGGGCCGCGGGCTGCTCCTCGGCGACCTCGCCGCCGAAGTTCTTCAGCAGCGCGTCCAGGCCGCCGTCGAAGCCCTGCCCGATGGCGGCGAAACGCCAGACGTCCTTGAGGTAGAAGTCGCCGAGCATGACGGCGCGCTCGGTGGAGAACTCCGATCCCGTGAACGGGTATCGGACGACCTCTTCACCGCCCGCCACGATGCGGATGTAGCCCGGTCCGACCTGCGACATCTGGCCGGCACCGTCGATGGTCGCGGTGAACGACAGCTTGTGGATGTTCGCCGGGATACGGTCCAGCGTGACGCGGAAGGACTCGGTGTCGCCCGACTGCGCGCCGAGCAGCTGAATGGACTCCTCCGGCGACTTCGGCTGGTTGAAGAAGATGAAGTACCGGTCGTCCGACAACTGCTCGTTGGCGTCGAGGCCGAAACAGCTGATGTCGAAGGTCAGTCCGGGCGCGGAGATCTGCACCCCGACGTACAGATCGGTCCCCGGTGTCAGATCACTGATCTTGGCCTTGTGGCCGCGTTGGAATTCCCTGGCCATGCGTAACGACCGTCCCCCATCCCGAATGTGAATGCGTCGCGCCAGGCTAACGGCTGCACGTGACATTGAGCCAAGCTGGTACGCATTCGGTACAGGATTGACGAGCGGGGCGAGTGGGGTGCTACTCCCCGCGTGCGGCGGGCAGATGCGGCAGCCGGTCCGCCGCGACCACGCCTTCGAGGTATCCGCGGGCCCGTTCGGTGCGCGGGTACGCCTCCAGGAGCCGCCAGAACCGGGGGCCGTGGCCCGGCACGAGGAGATGGGCCAGCTCGTGCACGAGGACGTAGTCGACGACGTACTCGGGCATGCCCTGGAGTCGGTGCGAGAGACGGATGCTGCCTTCCGAGGGGGTGCAGGAGCCCCAGCGGGTGTTCTGGTTGGTCACCCAGCGTACGGACGTCGGCCGTGCCCGGCCGGCGAAGTACTGCTCCGACAACCGCTCGGCACGCTCGGTGAGTTCACTGTCGCCGAGGAGCCGCTTGCTCTCCTGGGCGGCCAGCTTGTCCAGCATGACCGTCACCCAGCGTTGCTCCTCCGCCTCGGACATCCGGGCCGGGATGAGCACGATGGTCCGGTCGCCCTCGCGGTAGGCGGAGACGGTTCTGCTCCGCCGGGAGCTTCTGCGGACCTCGACCGCACTCGTCCCCGAGCCGCGGGGCGGTTTGCTTGTCACGCTGCGCTGTGGGTCGGCGGGCACGGGCCCGACGTTACCCGCTGTCAGCATGGGAAGTCCCGCCTCCGGGACGGTTCGGCCGTGATCCCTTCACACCGTGCACCATTTGAATGATTAATACCCCGCCCCTGTGGACAACTTTCCGCGTCCGTCTCGACTCGCGGGCAATCTGATGGTCGGCCGGCGGGGAACGGCCGAGCGCGAAGAGGACGACCGATCAAGATCACGGGGGCGGAAATGCATCCG
Source organism: Streptomyces sp. NPDC056222 (assembly GCF_042264065.1). Classification (NCBI taxonomy): domain Bacteria; kingdom Bacillati; phylum Actinomycetota; class Actinomycetes; order Kitasatosporales; family Streptomycetaceae; genus Streptomyces; species Streptomyces sp. NPDC056222. Next base: position 9,521 of record NZ_JBHJTL010000147.1, read on the forward strand.
ATGCTGAAACCGGCGCTGCGGCGCGCCTGGCGGAATCTGCAGAGCGTGCAGTTCGGGGCCACTCCCGCACACGCGGTTGTGCTGGGCCCGGTCGACACGGCCACCGGCAGTCTGCTGGGTCTGCTCGACGGCACCCGCGGCATGGAACGGCTGCGGGACGAAGCCCGTGCGCTGGGACTGCCGGACGGGGTGCTCGAGCGGCTGCTCGGGCGGCTGGCGGAGGCGGGGCTGATCGCCGACGGCGCGGCCGGCCGTCCCGGAAAGGCCGGTGGCGCCACGCCGGTGAACAGCACGCTCGATCCGCTCCGTGCCGATCTGGCCTCACTCTCCGTGATCCACCGGGAGCCGGACGGGGCGTTGCGAAGACTGGCCGCCCGGCGCGCCCTGCGCGTCCAGGTCCGGGGCGCGGGACGGGTCGGCGCGGCGGTCGCCGCCCTGCTCTCGGCGTCCGGGGTGGGCCGGGTGGAGGTGCTGGACTCCGGATCGGTGGAGCCCTGGGAGGTGTCGCCGGGCGGGCTGCCGCCCGACGCGGTCGGCGAACGGCGGGCGGTGGCGGCGCGCAGACTCGTGGCGCGGTCGGCCCCGGGCGGCCGCGGACCACGGGCGCCGCGGCGCGAGCCGGGTGAGAGCGGGCACGAGCCCGGACTCTCACTCGTGGTGGTGACCCCGAGGGACGGCCTCGCCGCCTACCTCCCGGATCCCGTCACCGCCGAGAGCTGGATCATGACGGGCGTTCCCCATCTCTACGCGGGGGTGTTGGAGGCCACGGGTGTCGTCGGTCCGCTGGTGCTGCCGGGTGCGACGGCCTGTGCGGGGTGCATGCAGGAGACGCGGACGGACCGGGAGCCGGTATGGCCCCGGATGCTGGCGCAGTGGCGCTCGGGCGCGCCCCACGCCCTGCCGGCCTGTGATCTGGGTCTCGCGACGGCGGTGGCCGGATTGGCCGCGTCCCACGCCCTGGCGTTCCTGGACGGCGAGTTGCCCGCCTGCGCGGGGGCACGCTTCGAGGCGTCACTGCCGCTCCTGGAGTGGCGGGAGGAGCGGATGAGGCCACACCCGGCGTGTTCGTGCGGCGCGGTGCGGCGCGGAGAGGGGGAGCATGACGCGGGGGTCCCGACCCCGCACGACACAATGGCGGGGTAACCGCCCTGCGCGGCACGGCATCTGGGTTTTGGAGGGGCGTATGTCTGATCTACCCCGGAAGGCGGTCACCCGGACCGCCAGGTTGGCCGCGTTGCCCTTGGGCTTCGCAGGACGGGCCACCTGGGGACTGGGCAAGCGGATCGGCGGCAAGTCCGCCGAGATCGTCGCCCGCGAGCTGCAACAGCGCACGGCCGAGCAGCTTTTCAAGGTGCTCGGGGAACTCAAGGGCGGGGCGATGAAGTTCGGGCAGGCCCTGTCCGTCTTCGAGTCGGCGCTGCCGGAGGAGGTGGCGGGGCCCTACCGGGCTGCGCTCACCAAGCTCCAGGAGGCGGCGCCCCCGATGCCGACCCGCACGGTGCACGGGGTGCTCGAGGAGCGGCTCGGCGAGGAGTGGCGTGAGCTGTTCCTGGAGTTCGAGGACAAGCCCGCGGCGGCGGCCTCCATCGGCCAGGTGCACCGGGCGGTGTGGCACGACGGCCGCGAGGTGGCGGTGAAGGTGCAGTACCCGGGGGCGGGCGAGGCGCTGCTGTCTGATCTGACGCAGCTGAGCCGATTCGCGCGGCTGCTGGGCCCGCTGATCCCCGGCATGGACATCAAGCCGCTGATCACCGAATTGCGCGACCGTGTCTCGGAGGAGCTGGACTACGGGCTCGAGGCCCAGGCCCAGCAGGAGCACGCCGAGGTGTTCGAGGACGACCCCGATGTGGTGGTGCCGCGGGTGGTGCACCAGTGCGAGCAGGTCCTTGTCACGGAGTGGATCGACGGGATCCCGCTCTCCGAGGTGATCGCGGACGGCACCGAGGAGCAGCGGAACCGGGCCGGCCAGCTGCTGGCGCGCTTCCTCTTCTCCGGCCCCGCCCGCACGGGGCTGCTGCATGCCGATCCGCACCCGGGCAACTTCCGGCTGCTGCCGGGCGGTGACGGCGAGGAAGGTCCGGAAGGCTGGCGGCTCGGGGTGCTGGACTTCGGCACCGTGGACCGGCTGCCGGGCGGGCTGCCGGAGACGATCGGCACCTGTCTGCGGCTGACCCTGGAGGGTGACGCGGAGACGGTCTACGAGCTGCTCCGCGAGGAGGGGTTCGTTAAGGAGTCCGTCGCGCTCGATCCGGACGCGGTGCTCGAGTACCTGCTGCCGATCATCGAGCCGGCCGAGGCCGAGGTCTTCGGGTTCACCCGGGGATGGATCAGGACCCAGGCCGGCCGGATCGCGGACCCGCGCTCCCCCGCGCACCAGCTGGGCAAGCAGCTGAACCTGCCGCCGTCGTATCTCCTGATACACCGTGTGACGCTCAGCACCATCGGGGTGCTCTGCCAGCTGAACGCGACGGTGCGGCTGCGGGACGAGCTGGAGGAGTGGCTGCCGGGCTTCGTCGCGGCCGAGTGAGCGGGCCGGGGAGACACCGCCGGGGCCGCCGTCACCACCAGGAGGAGTCGAGGCGGCCCTCGATGGACCGGATGTTCTCGCGGGCGCAGGCCTCGCAGAGGTAGTGGCGGGCGCCGTTCTCCACCGAACAGGTCCACGTCACCGGGAGCTCCTCGGCGGTCTTCCCGCAGCGGGCGCAGACGATGGGCTCCTTGACGGGCGGGGCGTCGTTCACCCTCCTGACGATAGTCCGGCGGCGCCCGCTCCGCGCCGCAACGCACCGCGGGGGCCGGTCCGTTCGGACC
>NZ_JBHJTL010000148.1:0-12312 GCF_042264065.1 Streptomyces sp. NPDC056222
GCCCCCCGGCCCGCCGGCTCTCCCGCCCCCCACTGGGTTTTCCGGGGCCGGCCCGGGCGCCCCGGTGCGCCGGGGCGGGCCCGGCCGGGCCGATTTAGACCTTGGCCGGATTCCCTCTTGTCGCGGATCTCCGGGGGGCCTATCCGTGGCGAGTAAGGATAGGCTAACCTCTCCTCCGTGCAAGCAGGTGAAGAGACCGTCGCGACCTCACGTCCCCACGGCCATGAACTTTCGGCCACGGGAGTCACCGTGGCCTACGAAGGCGTCGATGTCGTACACGACGCCTCCATGACACTGCGGCCGGGCGAAGTGACGGTCCTGGTCGGGCCGAACGGCAGTGGAAAGTCGACGCTGTTGCGTACGATCGCGCGGCTGCAGCGGCCCAGGGCAGCCACCCTCGTCATCGACGGCGACACCGACGGCCTCGCGCTGAGCCCCCGTGAGTTCTCGCGCCGCGTCGCGCTCCTCACGCAGGGGCGCCCCACGCCCAGCGGGCTGACCGTGCGCGACGTCGTCGAGTTCGGGCGCTACCCCTACCGGGGGCGCTGGGGCAAGGCCGACCCGGGCGGCCGGGCCGCGGTGGACCGCGCGCTCGCCATGACCGGCGTCGAGGAACTCGCCGAACGCGGTGCCGAGCACCTCTCCGGCGGACAGCTCCAGCGCGTCTGGCTGGCCGGCTGCCTCGCCCAACAGACGGGCGTGCTCCTGCTCGACGAGCCCACGACCTATCTCGACCTGCGCTACCAGGTCGAACTCCTCGACCTCATGCGCGATCTGGCGGACGACCACGGCATCGCCGTCGGCGCCGTCCTGCACGACCTCGACCAGGCCTCGGCCGTGGCCGACCGAATCGTTCTGCTCGACAAGGGGCGGGTCGTCGCCGACGGCGACCCCGCGGACGTACTGACACCGGAGCGGTTGACCGACACGTACGGCATCCGCATCGAAGTCGACACCGACCCCCTCACCGGTCGGCTGCGCACCCGTGCGATCGGCCGACACCACTCGCGAAGCGAAAGGCTCAGCACCACCTCATGAGACGCCTCCTCCTCACCGCGGCCGCCACCGTCGCGGCCATCACCCTGTCCGCCTGCGGGACCACCGAGCCCGCCGCCGACGACGCGAAGAAGACCGCCGAGCCCATCACCCTCACCGACGCCACGGGCGCGAAGGTCGAGCTCGACGGTCCCGCCGCCAAGGTCGTCGGGACCGAGTGGAACGCGGTCGAGAGCCTCATCTCGCTGGGTGTCGACCCCGTCGGCGTCTCCGACGTCAAGGGCTACAAGACCTGGGACACCGCCGTCCCGCTGAAGAACGAGCCCAAGGACATCGGCACGCGCGGCGAGCCGAGCATGGACACCGTCGCGTCGCTGAAGCCCGACCTCATCGTGGCCACCACCGACCTGCCCGAGGCTGCCGTCAAGCAGCTCCGCAAGGTCGCCCCGGTCCTCACGCTCCGCCCCGCGGACGCCGCCGACCCGATCGGCCGGATGACCAAGAACCTCGACCTCATCGCGCAGGCCACCGGCACCACGCAGCAGGCCGAGAAGCTCAAGAAGCAGTTCGAGGCGAAGCTCGCCGAGGGTGCCAAGGCCCTCGCCGACGCCGGTCTCGCCGGCACGAAGTACGCCTTCGCCGACGGGTACGTCGTCTCCAACCAGGTCTCGATCCGGCCCTACACGAGCGGCTCGCTCCTCGGCGGCGTCAACGAGAAGCTCGGTCTGAAGAACGCCTGGACGGTCAAGGGCGACGAGAGCTACGGCCTCGCCGCCACCGACGTCGAGGGCCTCACCAAGCTGGGTGACGTGCAGTTCGCGTACATCGGCAGCGAGGGCGACAAGTCCAGCACGCCGTTCACCGGTGTCCTCGCCAAGGACAAGGTCTGGACGTCGCTGCCGTTCGTCAAGAAGGGCAACGTCCACCGCCTGCCCGACGGCATCTGGATGTTCGGCGGCCCCGAGTCGATGAACAAGTACATCGACGCCGTCGTCGCCGCGCTGACGAAGTAACACCATGGCCGTCACCGCAACAACCCCCGCCACCCGTCCGTCGGCGGCCCCGTCCCGGACGGGCGCGGCCGCGGTGACGGCCGCCCTGGTCCTCCTCGTCGCGGCCCTCGCGGTCGTGGACATCACGCAGGGCACGGCCGCCGTGGGCGCCCCCGAAGTGTGGAAGGCGCTCACGGGCCGGGCCGAACCGGCCGACGCCTCCGTCGTCATCGCCTCCCGACTGCCGAGGATGACCGCGGGCCTGCTCGTCGGCGCCGCGCTCGGCATCGCGGGCGCCGCCCTCCAGGCGGTCAGCCGCAACGTCCTCGCCTCGCCCGACACCCTCGCCGTCAACGCGGGCTCCTACTTCGCCCTCGGCCTCACCGCCGTCACCGGCCTCTCGCTGCCGCTCCTCGCCTCCTCCGGCATCGCGTTCGTCGGCGGCCTCGCCGCGGCGGCCGTGGTCCTCGGACTCTCCGGCCTGGGCACCGGCACCGTCCGGCTGGTCCTCGCGGGCAGCGCCCTCACCCTGGGCCTCACCGCCGTCACCGAAGGCCTGCTTCTGCTGTTCCCCCGTCAGACGGAGGGGCTCTACCAGTGGAACCAGGGCAGCATCGCCCAGAACGGCTTCGACGGCGTCCTGCAGATGGCACCGATCGCCGTCGTCGGCGTCGTCGGACTGCTGCTTCTCGCCCGCCGGATCGACGCCCTGGCGCTCGGTGACGACGCCGCGCGCGGCCTCGGCGTGCCGGTCCGTGCCACACGCGTCACCGCCGTCGTGCTCGCCGCCCTGCTCTCCGCGGCCGCCGTGACCCTCGCCGGACCCGTCGGCTTCGTCGGCCTGTGCGCCCCCGCCATCGTCCGTCCCCTCGCCCGCAGGTTCCGCGGGTTCACCCGTACGCGGATGTACCTGCCGGCCGCCGGGCTCACCGGTGTGGCCCTGGTGCTCGGCTCCGACGTGCTGCTCCGCGCCGTCGTCGCGGCGGACGTGGCGGTCGGCGTGCCGACCGGTGTCGTCACCAGCCTCGTCGGCGCCGCCTTCCTGATCGTCATGGCCACGCGGGCCCGGGACACGGCCGAGGCCGCCGCGTCCGAGCGGCTGCGCATCAGGAGCAGGACGGTCTTCCTCACCACCACCTCCGTCCTGGTGCTCGTCCTGGTCGGAGTGACCATCGCCTCCGTGCTCCTCGGTGACAGCAAACTGCTCCTGGGCGACGTGCTGAACTGGGCGCAGGGGCGGGCCGGACGGACCATGACCTTCGTCCTCGACACCCGCGTGCCACGCGTCCTCGCCGCCCTCTTCGCGGGCGCCGCGCTCGCCCTGGCCGGCACGCTCGTCCAGGCCGTGACCCGTAACCCGCTCGCCGAACCGGCCGTTCTGGGCATCTCAGGCGGCGCCGCGCTCGGCGCCGTCCTCCTCGTGACGACCGTGCCCCTGGCCGGAGGGTGGGGCCTGTCCGGGGCGGCCTTCGCGGGCGCCGCGATCAGCTCCGTCATCGTCTTCGGGCTGGCCGCCCGGGGCGGGTTCCAGCAGAACCGGCTCGTCCTCGTCGGCTTCGGTGTCGCCATCGGGGCATCGGCCCTGATCAGCCTTCTCATCATCCTCACCGACCCGTTCAACGCGACGAAGGCGCTCACCTGGCTCTCGGGCTCCACCTACGGGCGGTCCCTGACCGACGTGCTGCCCCTCATGGCCGTCCTCGTCGTGGGCGTGGTCGTCGCGGCGATGCGGCGCACCGAACTCGACCTCGTGTCGCTCGACGAGGACACCCCGAGGCTGCTCGGGCTGAGCCTGGGAAGGGGACGCTTCGGCTTTCTCGTCCTCAGCGTGGTGCTCAGCGCCACCGCCGTGGCCGCCGCGGGCACCATCGGCTTCGTGGGACTCGTGGCACCGCACGCGGCCCGTGCCCTCGTGGGCCGGCAGCACGCGCGCGTGATCCCCGTCGCGGTCCTCCTCGGCGCGATCCTGGTCACTACCGCGGACCTGGTGGGCCGTACCGTGATCGCCCCGACCCAGCTCGGCGCCGGACTCATGACGGCCGTGATCGGCACGCCGTACTTCCTCCATCTGCTCATCCGCAGCCGCCGGTAGGGCGAGGTCGTCACCACCGCCCCCCGTCACCTCCCACCCAGGGAGGCGTCGACGGGGGGCGGTTGCTTTTCGGGCGCGCCCGCGAGGCCGTCGTCCAGGGCGGGGGAGACTGGACGGATGGACACATGGAGCCCCCGGCCGGGCGGGGAGCCCGCCCCCGCCCCGTACGGACGTCTGCGCGTCGAGGTCGAGGACCTCGCGCCGGCGCGCTGGCTCGGCGAACGCCACCCCGGCCATGGTGACTTCGGCACCGTGGCCGGAGTCGCCGCGCCCGGATTCCCGGCGTACGCGCGCGTGCTGCACCCCGCGAGTCTCGACGAGCGCCCGGTCCGCTGGGACACCGTCGCCGCCGCCCATGGACGGAAGGTCGACGCGCTGACGGACTGGCACGAGGTCATCGGCGCGGAGCGGTTCTACCAGAACCTGCACGAGTACGGTCTGCCCGGCGTGTGGGACGAGCACCCCGCCGAAGGCCCCACCCCTGACGAGGTCGCGCGGGCCGTGATCCCCGTGCTGGCGCGGCACACCGGCACTCCGGAGCGGTGCTGGTACGGGCTGTGGGAAGGGTACGGCCGCCGGGAATGGGGCGGGGTTCCCACCTTCCCCACCCCGGAGCGGGACGAGATCCTGCTGTCCGGACCGCTGGCCGACGTGGTCTCCCCGGAACTCGTCGACGAGTTCGCCGAACTCCCCGACCTGTGGTGGCCGCAGGACCGTGCCTGGTGCGTGGGCGGTGACGTCGACCTGGTGAGCACGTACGTCGGCGGCTCGGAGCAGCTGATCGCCGAACTGCTCGCCACGCCCGGCCTCGAGGTCCACCGGGTGTCGCCGGGGGACCCGGTCGGCTGATCGAGCGGGGCGGCCGGCACCGGGCCGCGGGGTGCCGGAGCGCGGCGGGTGGCCGATCCTGGTGGCATGGGTGCCAACGGTGCCGACGGCCGTCCGGGCGCCAGAGGGGTGAGCCGCTCGAGCGGTCTGCTCCGGCTGCCCGACGCCTATGTGGGCGCGGCCCGCCGCTCGCTGCGCGTCACGCTGGCCGCGGGGGCCGGGTTCTACCTGTTCCTGTACGGGTTCGAGCAGCCCGTCGCGGCCACGTACGCGCTCTTCTCCGCCGTGTCTCTGGCCGGTCTCTCGCACATCCCGGGGACCGGGCGGCAGCGGGCCGTCGTCCTGGTGAAGCTGCTTCCGGTCGCCTGGGTGCTGGTCGCGGTGGGCACCTTCCTCGCCGTACGGAACTGGAGCGCGGTGGCCGGGATGCTGGTCATCGGCTTCGCTCTGGCCTTCCTCGCCGTGGGCGGGCCACGCCCGGCGGGCGCGGCGCCGGGGCTCCAGCTGCTGTACATCCTGCCGTCGTTCCCGCCGTACGCCCCCGAAACCATCGACGAGCGGATGGCCGGCACCACCGTAGGGATCCTTCTGCTGATCCTCGCCGAGATCTTCGTCTTCCCCGAGCCACCGACCGTGCCGTACCGGGAGCTCGCCGCGCGCGCCGCCGTCACCGCCGAACGCTGCGCCGGGGAACTGGCCCGCCCGCCCTTCGCGCTGTCGCCGACGACCGCGGAGGCGGCCGGAGCGGCGGCCGAGGCGCTGCGGCCCTCGCAGGTTCCGGAGGCGGAGCGGCCGGCCGGGGCCGGGGTCCGCTCCCGGGGCCTGACCCACACCGGCCTTTCGGCACGGACGCTCCTCAACCGACTGGTACGGCTCCGCGCCGTACCGGCGGGCCGGGCGCCGGAGGACGCGGGCCTGGACCTGCTGCGCGCCGTCGGGCGATCCGCGGCGGACAGTGCCGCGCTGCTGCGCGGCGCCCCCGGAGCGGGGGCGCCGGACTCCGGACCCGCCCGGGAGCGGGCGCTGCTGGCCGCCGTGCCGACCCGGTCGGTGGACCCCGCGACGCTCCGCCGCCGTGCGGACCTGCTCGAAGTGGCCGACGCCGCGCTTGCGCTGGCCACGGCCGCCGGACTGGCGGTACGGGGGCGGCTCGTCGACGGGGCCGACCTGCCGGCCGGCAGGTTCTGGTACGCGCGCATGAGGGCGCCGCAGCTGTGGTGGCGGCGGCTGGTGGGAAACGCCGGGAGCCGGTCGGTGTTCTTCCAGAACGCGGTGCGGATCAGTCTGGCCCTGGCGGCCGCCAGGGCCATCGCCGGCCTGGACACGCTGCCGCACGGCTTCTGGGCGCTCCTCGCGACGCTGACACTGACCCGCACGACCCTGGGCGCGACCTGGGGCAGCATCCGCCAGGCGGTCGCCGGCACCCTGATCGGAGCCCTGTGCACGGCGGGGCTGCTCGCCCTCATCGGGGCGGACACCACGGTGTACGCGGCCATGCTGCTTCCGCTGCTGCTGATCACCTTCACGGTGGGGCCGGTGAAGGGCGTCGGCTGGGCGCAGGCGTTCTTCGCGCTGGTGGTCTCCCTGGTGTTCGCCCAGCTGACGGCGACCACCTGGCGGCTGGCCGAGGTCCGGCTCCTCGACGTGGTGATCGGGAGTGCGATCGGCGCCGTCTTCGGCCTGCTGGCCTGGCCGCGCGGCGCGCAGACCGAGGTACGGCGCTCGAGCACGATGCTGCTGCGCACCGCCGCCGAGGCCGTGGTCGCCACGGCCTCGACGATCGCGGCCGGAGGGGTACGGGATCCGGGCAAGCCACCCGTGAGCAGCTCGCTCCGGCACGCGCTCGTCCTGGCCGAGACGGCCTACGCGCAGTTCCAGAGCGAACCGCGGGGCCCGAAGGCGGGGGAGTCCGGATCCGGGCAGCCGCCCGGTGCGGGGCGGCGGCCGGTCGACTGGCACGCGGCACTGCTGACCGGGCACCACACGCTGTGGGGCTCGGAGCGGCTGCTGTCGGCGCCGCCGACCGTAGCGGTGGAGGGATCGGCGGAGCCGGTCGTCGTGGAGCCGCTGGAGCCCGCGGTGGCCGCCGCGCTGACCCGGCTCGGGGACCGGGTGGCCGGGCGGATGCTGCTGCTGTCCGCGGTCCTGGACCCGATGGGGGACGCCCCACCGGCCCTGGCGCACGGCGCGCCGGGGCCGGTGGGCGACGCGTCGGAAACCTCACCGGCCGAGGCACCGGGCCGCTTCTACGCGGTGGAGGCCTGGCTGGAGGCGCTGCTCCAGGACCTGGAACGGATCGACCGTTCCTCACGACCGCCATGACGCAGCGTCAGGCAGAGCCGTGCCGGGATCGGGTCCGCTTCCCCGGCGAGGCGTCAGGCGCTCGGCGTCCGTGGCTCGATGCGGAAGTCGAAGGCGAGCGTGCCGGGATCGAGGGCGGTCACGCCGCCGTCGACGGTGAGCACCGCTCCGTTGACGAACGACGACGCGGGCGAGAGCAACCAGGCGACGGCCTCGGCGACCTCACGCGGCTCGCCCGGCCGCCCGACGGGCAGGACGCGGGTGACCTCCTCGTACGCCGCCTCGAGCCCGCCCTCCTCCAGCCCCGCCTCCTCGGCGAACCGGTTCATCCGGCGGTCCGCCATGTCCGTGCGCACCCAGCTCGGGCACACGGTGTTGGCGCGCAGCCCCGCGGCCCCGTAGTCCACCGCGAGCGAGCGGCAGAGCTGGAGCAGCGCGGCCTTGGAGGTGGCGTAGGCGGCATTGCCCACGCCGTTGCGCAGCGCGGACACCGAGGCGACCGCGACCACGGCCCCCCGGGCGTCGAGCAGATGCGGGAGCGCGGCGCGCAGCAGATGGAACGGGCCGGTGAGGTTGGTCCGCATGACCTCGTCCCAGTCCTCGAGCGTCACCTCGCCCACGCCTCCGCCGCGCCCGATACCGGCGTTGAGGACGAGTCCGTCGAGGCGGCCGTGCGCGGCGAAGGCCGTGTCGACGAGTGCCCGCACCGCGTCCGGGTCGGCGATGTCGGACGGGACGGCGAGGGCCCCTGTCTCCTCCGCGACGAGGTGCAGGGGTTCGGGCCGGCGCCCGGAGATCACCACATGGTGACCGGCCGCGCGCAGCAGCCGGGCGGTCGCGGCCCCGATGCCCGTCCCGCCCCCGGTCACGAGGTACACGCGCTGGTCCGCCATGTCTTCGAGCCTCCGTCGTCGTCCGTTCGCCGTCGTGATCATACGTACGGAACCGGTCGTACCGAGGGCCCCCGTGGCCGGGCGGGGCGCCCGTCGCCGGTGTCGCGGCCCGATGAACGCCAGCCCGTGTGAACTATCTTGGGCTGCAGAGAGACGAGAAGGAGGCACCCCGTGCCATCTGGGCAGCAGGCGCGCGCACAGGCAGCCGCGATCACACCGGGCAAGCGCTCGTCGGAGGCGGCGGCCGAGGCGGCCTCGCCCGCCGAGCGGGTGCGGTCGCTGTTCGGCAGCCACCGGCTCTCTCCCGCGCAGCGCCGCATCGCCCAGTTCCTGATCGACCACCTCACCGAGGCCGCGTTCCTGTCGATCACCGAGCTCGCGGAGCGTGTGGGCGTCAGTCAGCCGTCCGTGACCCGCTTCGCCTCGTCGCTGGGGTTCAGCGGATACCCCGCGCTCCGGGAGGCCCTTCAGCCCATCGCGCTCAGCGCCGCCGCCGGCGCCCCGGGCGAGGAGGAGGAGAAGCTCCGTAACGAACTCCAGTCGGCCGTCGACGCCGAGATCGAGAATCTGACGGCCCTGCGGCGGGTGCTCGCGGACCCCGACCAGATCCTCGAGATCGGCCGTGAGCTGGCCCGATCCGTCCCTCTGACGGTCCTCGGTCTGCGGATCTCGGTCTCCCTCGCCGAGTACTTCGCGTACGCGGCGCGGCGCATCCACCCCGACGTACGGGTGGTGACTCGGGGCGGCACGGTCGCCTACGACGGGCTGCTCCAGGCGCGCGAGGCGGGCGGGACATGGGTGATGGCCTTCGCGATGCCCCGGCACGCCAACGAGACCCTCGCCGTCGTCCGGGCCGCCCATGGCGTCGGACTGCGTGTCGCGCTGATCACCGATCTCGCGCTCGGGCCGCTCGTCGACGAGGCCGACGTGGTGTTCGCCGCCGGCACTGGGTCACGGCTCGTCTTCGACTCCTACGCGGCGCCCGGGGTGCTGTCCGCAGCCATCCTTCAAGCCATGGCTGACGCGGACCCGGAGCGCACACAGACCCGTCTCGAGAAGTACGAGCAGGCGGCTGACCAGCATCATTTCTTCCTGGACGACTGAGCACCACCCAGGTTGAATGGGCAACTTTCCGCCATCGGGTCGTATGAATTTTTTCATTCCCTTGCTTACTCGACGGTATATATGTTTACTACGGGTGCCCCCACGGGCCCGAACAGAACACCTCGACGTCGCCCCCTCCTCCTCAGACGACCTGGTGTTTCGACGGCAGCGCGCCGCGCACAGCGCGGGTGCATTCGTGGCGGCTCCGGTCTACCCCTGGGCCGGAGCCGCCGCGCAGAAGCCGCCGGGCGGAGTGGGCGTATCCATCTGAGATCCTGGTGCGCGTTCGTGGCCGCTGTCCGGCCGGGTTGGTTTCCGTTGCCGGGAGTGCGCGCTGAGTACCGTCGTGGCCGAGTCGCTGTCCCTTGCCCTGCTGCTCGGAGTGCTTGCTTTCGCTGTCGTACGTCCCCGGGGGCTGCCGGAGGCCGTGGCGGCGGTGCCTGCGGCCGCCCTGCTCGTGGGGTGCGGCCTGGTGTCGCCCCAGGTCGCGTGGGAGCAGCTGCGCGACCTGCTGCCCGTGGTGGGGTTCCTCGCCGTCATCCTGGTGCTCGCGCAGCTCTGTGCCGACGACGGGCTGTTCCGGGCCGCCGGTGACGCGGTTGCGCGAAGGTGCGGGCGCAGCCCGAAATCCCTGCTGGGCGGGGTGTTCGTGGTGGCCGCCGTGATCACGGCCGGCCTGAGCCTCGACGCGACGGTGGTGCTGCTGACCCCGGTGGTGTTCGCCACCGCCGCCCGGCTGGGCACCGGAGCGCGACCCCATGTCTACGCGAGCGCCCACCTGGCGAACTCGGCCTCCCTGCTCCTGCCGGTCTCCAATCTCACCAACCTGCTGGCCTTCACCGCGAGCGGTCTGTCCTTCACCCGGTTCGCCGCACTGATGGCGCTGCCGTGGCTGGCCGCGATCGCCGTCGAGTACGCCGCCTTCCGCCGCTTCTTCCGTACCGAGCTGGCCAAGACCCTGGACCCGCCGATCGAGGCCGAGCGACCGGCGCCGGTACCCCGGGTCACACTGTGGGTCCTCGCTCTGACCCTCGCCGGATTCGCCGCCACCTCCTTCGCGGGCGCGAGCCCGGCCTGGGCGGCGCTCGCCGGAACGCTGGTCCTCGGCGTACGGGCCCTGCGCCGGCGCACGATCACCGTGCGCAGGCTCGGCGCGTCCGCGGCGCCCGGGTTCTGCCTCTTCGTGCTGGCCCTGGGCATCGTGGTCCGGGCGGTCGTCGACCACGGCCTCGGCGACGCGCTCGCCCACGCCCTGCCGGACGGCGACGGACTCCTGCCGCTGCTCGCGATCGCGGCGGTCGCCGCACTCCTCGCGAACCTGATCAACAACCTGCCCGCGACACTCGCCCTGCTCCCGCTCGCCGCGCCCGCGGGACCGGGGCCGGTCCTGGCGGTGCTGATCGGTGTGAACATCGGCCCCAACCTCACCTACGTCGGCTCGCTCGCCACGCTGCTGTGGCGGCGCATCCTTCAGGAGCACGACGACAGGGCGTCCTTGGGCGAGTTCACCCGCCTCGGCCTCCTGAGCACACCGGCCGCACTGGTCGCCGCCACGGCCGCACTGTGGGCCTCCCTCCAGGTCGTCGGTCCCTGAGGTCATGAGGAAGGCCCCGGCTCGCCGAGCCGGGGCCTTTCTGCGTACGAGTCCGCGCGACGCGGCGGTCAGGCCAGGACGAGGAGTGTGGCGAGGGCCGGGCCGATGGCTCCGCCGAGTTGGTAGAAGAGGACGAACAGGCCGATCGCCGCCGGTCGTTGGGCTGCCGGGGCGGGCTGGGAGGCGAGTACGGACAGGACGGCGTTGCTGCCGGTGGCGACGAACACGGCGCCCGCGGCGGCCAGGAGGAGCGCCGGCCCCCAGGAGGCGAAGGCGGCGACGAGGGGTGCGGCCGCGCCGACCGCGACGAGGAGGGTGAGCACCTTGCGGTGGCCGAGGCGCACCGCCGCGGAGGCGAGCAGCCAGGAGAGGGCGGAACCGGTGAGGAGTGCGACCAGCTGGCCCGTGCCGATGGCCTCGACGCTCCAGCCCGTTCGCCGCTGCGTGAGCCGGGGGAGAGCGAACAGCAGGATGAAGTAGGAGGTGGAGAACGCGAAGGCGAGGAGGGCGGAGCCGAGGAAGGTGCGCGAGCGCAGTACGGCGGCGGGCACGAACCCGTCCGGACGGCGCCGTATGTGGAGTCCGAGCGGGACGAGCGCGGCCGCGGCGGTGAGACCGCCCGCGAGGGGAGCGGTGGGGATCAGGACGAGTCCGGACACGACCGCCACGACCAGCCCGGCCCCTACGGCGTCGAACGGCGCGGTCTGCGGAGAGCGTCCGGGTGCGGAGCTCGCGGTGTGACGCCAGATCGCGGGCGCCGCGAGGAGGGCGAGGGCGGAGAGGGTGAGCGAGGTCCGCCAGCCGGCCGCGTCCGCGAGAACGGAGCCGAGGAGCGGCCCTACGGCGCCCAGCACCCCGAATCCGGCGGTGATCGCCCCCATGCGCCGGGTGGAACCGGCGAGGTTCATCGCCACCGCCACCAGCCCCGCACCGCCCGCGGCCTGCGCTGCCCTGCCGAGCAGCGCCAGCGGGAACCAGGGCGCGGCCGCGACGACGACGGTGCCGACGAGGGCGGTGATCGTACTGGCGACGAGGGCCACCCGCAGGCCCCGCTGCCGGACGAGGGCCGCGGCCAGGGGCGTTCCGACCGTCATGGCCCAGGCGAAGGCGGTGACCATCCACGTCGCCTGCGTGGTGGAGACCGCCAGTGAGTCGGCGATGTCGGGAAGGATGAGGACCGGGGCGTTGGCTCCCGTGGCGATGGGTGCGGCGAGGAGCGCCAGCCAGAGGGCCGGGACCTGGCCGGGCGGCGTCCCGGTGGCGAGACGCGGTGCGGATACGGCGGCGGACATGGTGCCCCCTGGACGCTCGTGGGCGGGCGGGTGATGGGCGGTGCGGGTGCCGGGCCGGTACGGGCTTCGGCGGTACGGGCTCCGGCGGACCGGTGGATTCGGTTCCGGTGGTGCCGTACCGAGCCGCCGCACCCGTACCGGGTGCGGCCCGTACGGGTCAGACGGTGGTGACGACCTCGTCGAAGGCCAGGCGCGGGGAGCGCGGGTACCAGGCGTCCTC
>NZ_JBHJTL010000149.1:0-11939 GCF_042264065.1 Streptomyces sp. NPDC056222
GAGACAGGTAGGAGAGTGACCGGCTGTCGAACCGGGGCCCGGTGCCGCAAGGCGCCGGGCCCTTTCGTCGCGCCGAGCGGGGCTCCTGGAAAGGCAGGAGCCCCGCTCGTGCCCGAAGACACGGAGCGGGGCTCCTTGGGTACTTCTCTAGCCGTGCGCGATCGCCGACCCGGGCAACTTAGGCCGGGGTGACGTTCTCCGCCTGCGGGCCCTTCGGACCCTGCGTGACGTCGAAGTTCACGACCTGGTTCTCCTCGAGGGAGCGGAACCCGGACGCGTTGATCGCGGAGTAGTGGACGAAGACATCCGGGCCGCCGCCGTCCTGGGCGATGAAGCCGAAGCCCTTTTCAGCGTTGAACCACTTGACGGTTCCGGTAGCCATAAGCCCTCCTTGGGCCAAAGGGTTGCCCTGCTCCAGAACCTGCAAACAAGTCTGAAAACTACAAAAGCCTGCGGGTCACATGCTCCGCAGGCTCTGTACTGCAAGGGAAACCAAACTGCAACTTGCGATGAGCGTAGCACGCAGGGTGTGCGCCGCACTAGAGGGAAAGATCACGTCACCCACACGTTTGACGTGCTTCTGACGGGCTGACGTGAGCGCCACGCGCGCCCCGGCGATGTCCACCGTGCGAGACAGGTCTAGCCTCGCGATGTGGACAATGCAACCGACGACCACCAGCGCAGCCGGCCCCGCGTCGGACACATCCAGTTCCTGAACTGTCTGCCCCTGTACTGGGGCCTGGCGCGTACCGGAACGCTCCTCGATCTGGAGCTGACGAAGGACACCCCGGAGAAGCTCAGCGAGCGGCTCGTGCGAGGTGACCTCGACATCGGGCCCATCACCCTCGTGGAGTATCTCCGCAACGCGGACGATCTTGTCGCTCTGCCGGACATCGCGGTGGGCTGTGACGGCCCGGTCATGTCCTGTGTGATCGTCTCCCAGCGGCCCCTGAAGCAGCTGGACAAGGCGCGGGTGGCGCTCGGGTCCACCTCCCGTACCTCGGTGCGGCTCGCGCAGCTGCTGCTCGCCGAGCGGTACGACGTACGGCCCGACTACTACACGTGCCCGCCCGACCTCGGGCTGATGATGCAGGAGGCGGACGCCGCCGTCCTGATCGGCGACGCCGCCCTGCGGGCCTCCCTGCACGACGCCCCGCGGCTCGGTCTCGAGGTCCACGACCTGGGGCTGATGTGGAAGGAGTGGACGGGCCTGCCGTTCGTCTTCGCCGTGTGGGCGGCGCGCAAGGACTTCCTGGTCCGCGAGCCGGAGACCGTGCGCGAGGTCCACGAGGCGTTCCTGGCCTCGCGTGATCTGTCGCTGGTGGAGGTCGCCAAGGTCGCGGAGCAGGCCGCGCGCTGGGAGTCCTTCGACGCGGAGCTCCTGGAGCGGTACTTCCGGACTCTGGACTTCCGCTTTGGGCCCGAGCAGCTGGCGGGGGTACGTGAGTTCGCCCGCCGGACCGGTCCGACGACCGGCTTCCCGGCGGACGTGAAGGTGGACCTGCTCGCCTGAGGTCCGAGGCCGCCGTACGTCAGGGCCGAGGTCCGAACCCGCGCGTCAGGGCCCGAGCGCCGAACCCGTACGTCAGGGCCGAGGTCCGAACCCGCGCGTCAGGGCCGAGGTCCGAACCCGCGCGTCAGGGGGCGAGCGTCGAACCCGTACGTCAGGGCGCTGGTACCGGGCCCTGCATCTGCCGGCTGATCCACTCCATCGAGCCGTCCCCCATGCCCCGGATGTAGCCCTTGGCGTTGTGCCCGCCGCCCTGGATGACCTGGAGGCGGGTCTTCACCGGACCCTTCGTGAAGTTCTTCATGAAGGACCTCAGCCGGGCCTCGCCCGACTCCTCCGTGCCGATCTGGAACGCCAGATAGACCCGGTTCCTCTTGGTGTCCGGCTTCGCGCCGAGCGCCTTCGCGAGCTTCTCCGGGTTGTTCGCCTGCCGCTGCGCCTCGTGGCCCGCCCACAGCGGGGAGTCGGGGACGGTGTCGGGGCCGGACGCGATCACGGCCTTGAACTTGTCGGGGTGCTGGAGCACCGCCTTCAGTCCGGCGAACGCGCCGGAGGACGAGCCCATGAACGCCCAGCCGTCACGGGACTTGAAGGTGCGGAAATTCGCCCGGACGAAATCGGGTACGTCCTCGGCGAGCCAGGTGCCCATTCTGGGCTGCCCCGGTATATCGCTGCCGTCGTAGTAGTACTTGTCGTCGGGGTTGAGCACGGGCATCACGACAATGAACGGAAGGCTTTTCCCTTCCTGCGACCATGTGCTGATGCTGGACTGCAGTTTGAGGTCCGTACCCATCCAGTAATTCACCGGATAGCCGTTTCCGCCGGGCAGTGCCACGAGGACCGGGAAGCCGCTGTCTGCGTACCTCGGGTCGAAATACTGCTTCGGAGCCCATACCCACACCTTGCCCGTGAAGCCGGACTTCGCGCCCGAGAGCGTGGTGACCCCGATCTTGGTGCCGTCGTCGAGGGTGTTGGCCGTGGTGAAACTTGCCTTGGGGCCGGTGGGGAGGACGGTCTCGGGCGCCCCCGGAGTCCGCGGGGTCCGCGACGCGCCCGCCTGGTCGGCCGTGGCCGTCGACCTCGGGGTGTCGAACGTGACGGGCGCCCCCTCGTCCGAGCAGCCTCCGACCAGAGCGGCAGTGGCGCCGAGGGCGAGAGCGGCGGCGAGGATCCTGCGAATCCTCGGGCGTTCGGGGTGGCTCGTGATCCTGGGGAGGCGTGTCATCGGGTGACTCCGGGGTGCTTCGGACACTGCGACGTTTTACGGAGAAGAGGAGGGGCGTGGTGGGGGATCGGTTGGCTGGGTACGGTTCCGAATCGTGGTGATCCGGCCCACCAAGGGCCGTGCGCTGCTGGAAGGGGAGACATGCAGCCGCTCGAAGCAGGGGAACCCAGGACCATCGGTGCCTACCGGATCCTCGGCCGGCTCGGCTCCGGCGGCATGGGGCGTGTCTATCTGGCCCGCAACGAGGGCGGCCGGACCGTCGCCGTGAAGATCGTGCACCCGCACTTCGCCCTGGACGAGCAGTTCAGGGCACGGTTCCGGCGTGAGGTGGAGGCCGCCCGGCTGGTCGGCGGGGAGTGGACCGCGCCGGTCCTGGACGCCGACCCGGAGGCCTCCGTGCCGTGGGTCGCCACCGGGTACGTCGCCGGGCCGACGCTCACCCGGGCCGTGGAGGCGATCGGCCCGCTGCCCGCGCACACGGTGAGGACCCTGGGCGCCGGCCTCGCGGAGGCGCTGGCGGGTGTGCACGGGCTCGGCCTGGTCCACCGCGACGTGAAGCCCTCCAACGTGCTGGCCACCCTGGAGGGCCCCCGGCTCATCGACTTCGGCATCGCGCGGGCCACGGACGGTACGGCGTCGCTCACCGCGACCGGGGTCTCGATCGGTTCGCCGGGTTACATGGCGCCCGAACAGATCCTCGGTCACGGGGCGACCGGCGCCTCCGACGTCTTCTCGCTCGGTGCGGTCCTCGCGTACGCGGCGACCGGAGCCCCGCCCTTCCCCGGCGACTCCTCGGCCACTCTGCTCTACAAGGTGGTCCACGAGGAGCCCGAACTGGGCGCGTTGGCGGGGGAGCTGCGGGAGCTGGTGGCGGCCTGTCTGGCGAAGGACCCGGCGGCCCGTCCCGCTCCGAGCGCGGTCGCCGCCGCGCTCGCTCCGCGCGGGGCGGCGGCGCTGGTGTCGGGAGGCTGGCTGCCGGGCCCGCTGGTGGAGGAGATCAGCCGGACCGCCGTACGCCTCCTGGAACTCGACGCGGGTACGGGTACGGCCCCACCGGCTCCCGGTGCCGCGCCCTTCACCGCCCCGGCCGCCCCGCCCGACCCGAACGTCTCGGGCCCCGTGCCCTTCACCGCCCCTTCGGTGTGGGCGCCTGCCCCGGAGGGGCCCACGACCGGCCCGCCGTCGGGTGTCTTCGGCCCTCCGGCGGTTCTGACGCCCGATGCCAAGGCCGGGCCGACGGGTCCGTCCGGGCCGGCGGTTCCCGACCCCGGCGTTTTCGGGCCGCCGATCGCGCCCGCACCCGGCGGGTTCGCCGTCCCGGCGGACCAGGCGCCCACCGATCCCGGAGGCGAGGGCACCCGGCGGCGGCAGGCCACCCTCTCCCTCGCCGCGGGCCGGCGCGTCAGTTGTACGGTCGCGCTCGCCGTCGCCGGGGCGCTGGCCTCCGTGACCCTGGGGGCGGGGTACCTCTTCGACCTGATGCCGGGCGGCGGCCGGGGCGCCGACGCGAGCGACACGGGCGGGAACAAGACGAATCCCCCCGCCGCCACCGCGCCCTCCGGCTCCGTCCCCGACACCTTCCTCGGCACCTGGACCGGGCCCACCACCGAGCGCAACGGCTCCCCGCACGGCGACTTCACTGTCGTCGTCTCCCAGGGCGGGACCGGCAAGGACGTCGTCCGCACCACCCACACCATCAGCGTCCTCGGCACCACCGTCAGCTGCCACGGCCTCGGCAAGCTGACGTCCGCCTCCGCCACCGAGCTGCGCATCGCGGACCGCACGGACCCGGACCGCCCGGGTACCGCGGGTCTCTGCACCACCGGGACGTCGAGCTTCACGCTGACCCGCAACCCCGACGGCACCCTCGCCTACCGCTCCGACGAGGAGGCCGCGGGCCGCCCTAGCGGCACCCTGCGGAAGTCCTGAGAACTGCTGGCGTAGGCTGGCTCAGTCCTTAGAATCCACCCTCCGAAAGGGACTCAGCCGGTGACCGAGAAGGCCGACCTTCAGTCCGTCCTCGACCGCGCCGCAGAGGGTGGCCGGATCACCCCCGAGGAGGCGCTCGAGCTGTACCGCTCGGCGCCGCTGCACGCGCTGGGCGCGGCCGCCGACGCCGTGCGCCGTCGCCGCTACGCCGGTACGGAGCACATCGCGACGTACATCATCGAGCGGAACATCAACTACACCAACGTCTGTGTGACGGCGTGCAAGTTCTGCGCCTTCTACGCGCCGCCGAAGGACACCGCCAAGGGCTGGACCCGCGACCTCGACGACATCCTGCGCCGCTGCGCGGAGACCGTGGAGCTCGGTGGCACGCAGATCATGTTCCAGGGCGGGCACCACCCGGACTTCGGCGTCGAGTACTACGAGAAGCACTTCGCCGCCATCAAGAAGGACTTCCCGCAGCTGGTCATCCACTCCCTCGGCGCGTCCGAGGTCGAGCACATGGCCCGGATCTCCGGTGTCTCCGTCGAGGAGGCGATCACCCGCATCCACGCGGCCGGTCTCGACTCCTTCGCCGGCGCCGGCGCCGAACTGCTGCCGGAGCGCCCGCGCAAGGCGATCGCCCCGCTCAAGGAGAGCGGCGAGCGGTGGCTGGAGATCATGGAGATCGCGCACGGCCTCGGTGTCGAGTCGACGTCCACGATGCTGATGGGCACCGGTGAGACGAACGCCGAGCGCATCGAGCACCTGCGGATGATCCGTGACGTGCAGGACCGGACGGGCGGCTTCCGGGCCTTCATCCCGTACACGTACCAGCCCGAGAACAACCATCTGAAGGGCCGCACGCACGCCACGCTCTTCGAGTACCTGCGGATGATCGCGATCTCCCGGCTGTTCATGGACAACATCGCCCACATCCAGGGCTCTTGGCTGACCACGGGCAAGGAGATCGGCCAGCTGACGCTGCACTACGGCGCGGACGACCTCGGCTCGATCATGCTGGAGGAGAACGTCGTCTCCTCGGCGGGCGCCAAGCACCGCTCCAACCTGCGCGAGATGATCGACATGATCCGCACGGCGGACCGCGTGCCGGCGCAGCGCGCCACGACGTACGAGCACCTGGTCGTCCACGACGACCCGGCGAACGACCCGGTCGACGAGCGGGTCGCCTCGCACATCTCCTCCACGGCCATCGAGGGCGGTACGGCGCACCCGGAGCTGAAGCTCCTGAACGCCAACTGACGCGTTCGTGCTGACGATCCACGCGGCGGACCTGCTGCTGCCGGGCGGGGGCCGTGCCCCCGTGCCCGGCGGCGCGGTCGCCGTCCGGGACGCGGAGATCGTGTCCGTCGGCCCGTACGAGGAGGTGGCCGCCGCTTTTCCGGCCGCGCGGGTACGCCGGTGGCCGGGTGTCCTGACACCGGGGCTCCGCCAGTGGCACGGGCACTGGCTGCTCACGAGGGTGTACCACCCGGACCCGCGTGAGGCGGACGAGTTGGGCACCGATCCCGTCGTGGGTCCGGCCTTCGATTCCCTCGCGCCCGACGCCGCCCGGATGGCGGGCAGCGTGCGGCGGGGCATCCAGCGGATGCTCGCCCATGGGACGACGCATGTGGGGCTCGGGCCCCGGTCGGGGGTCCGGCAGGCCGTGGCGCGGGCCGGGCTGCGAGAGGTGCCGAACGCGCCGGTCCTGGCGCCGCCGGTCTGGGACGGCCCGGACCTGGACCCCTTCGTGGAGGGTCACGACCTGCCCGGCACCGTCCACGGTCCGTTGGCCGTGGGAGAACCCGCCGACCTGGCGGTCTTCGACGTGGTGGACGAGGCCGATCTGGTGGCTCGCGGCGCCCGCACCTGCGTCGCCACCGTCCTCGGCGGCCGCCTGGTCTTCCGCCGCCGTTAGGTCACGCGTCGGCGTGCCCGTGTGCCCGTGGGTCAGCCGGCCGGAACCGGGGTGGACTTCTCCTGGACCGGGTTCTCGTCGGCGTACTTCACCAGGTCCGTGAAGCGGTCGTCGCGGGCGACGGTGAGGAGCTGATCCGCCGTCACCGGAGTGGAGAGACTCGGCTTGCCCTCGGCCTCCGAGGGGCCGACCGAGAGCAGGACATGGCTGCGGCCGTAGGAGAACACGACCATCGAGCCCATGGTGTCCTTCTCGTTGACCGGCATCGTGTACGCCTGTGCCGTACGCCCCGGGCCGAGGTCCACCTTCTCGCAGGTCGTCTGCTTGGCGGGGATGTTCCGGCAGGGCTGCAGCGCCTCGCCCTCCGCGGGGCGCACGGACAGCTTCGTGGTGAAGTGCCGCCCGCCGGAGGTGATCTGGTAGAGCGACACCTCGCCCTCCACGGGGCTGATGTCGGTCACGGTCGACGGCAGCAGCTCGTCCAGGAGTGCCGCGACCTGCTGCTGGAACTGGGCGCGGCGCTCCGCCTCGGCACCTGTCGCCGGGGCCGGGGGCTCCTGGCCCGGTGTCGGCGTCAGCCGCACGGGGGTGTGGTACGCCGAGGGGAAGGCGGCCGGGGGCGCGGCGGGCATGGCGACACCCGTGCTCGGACCGGGCAGCAGGGTCAGCCCGAGGGCGGCGGCGGTCATCGTGCCGAAGACGCCGCCGACGGCGGCGAGGCGGGCCCGGGCGCGCCGTCTGCGTCCCTGGACGATGGCGACGGGTGCGAGGTCGGGGAGCGGCGGCAGGTCCTCGGTCGTACGGTCCATGGCGCTCTTGAGCAGTGTGGCGTCGTCCACTGGGGGCCTCACCTTCCGGTGGCGTGGTGGTCGGTGGCGTAGAGATGGGCCTCGCCGAGACGGTCGCGGAGCCGCGCGAGCGAGCGGGAGCAGGTGCTTTTGACCGTCGCCTCGCTGCAGCGCAGGAGCGAGGCGACGGTCTCCACACTGAGGTCCTCCCAGTACCGCAGGACGACCATGGCGCGGGCTCTGGGCGGGAGCTCGGCGAGCGCGGCGAGCAGTGTGACCCGGAGGTCGGTGTGCTCCGCCGCGGGTGCGGGGCCGAGCCCGCCGGTCTTGGTGAAGGCGAGCAGGTCGCGCAGTCGGCGGCGTCGCTCGGAGAGAAAGGTGCGGGTCAGAACGGTCTTGGCGTAGGCGTGCGGGTACTCGGCCGTGCCTGCCTTGCGCCAGTGCTGGAACAGCTTGGCGAGGGTGGTCTGGGTGAGATCGCGGGCGTGCTCTGCGTCGCCGCAGAGCAGGTACGCCGTGCGGTACAGCCGCGTCTGCCCGGCTCGGGCGAACTCCTCGAACGCCTCGTCCGAGCCGTGCGGTGCCTGCATCGCGCTCCTCCGTCCCTGGGGGTCGTCCCCCGCTGCCCGACTGTCACCCATCCATGAGTGCCCGCCCCCGGAAAAGGTTGAGAGGAAATTTCGACGAATCCCCGGCGGGCGCGGAGGGCTCCCGAAGGCCGTCGCGCGCGGGCTGCCACAATGGCCGGGTGACCCGAGCATCCCTGGACAAGCAGCCGCACGAAGTCGCCTCGATGTTCGACGACGTGGCGGCGAACTACGACCTCACCAACGATGTGCTCTCGCTCGGCCAGGACCGGCGCTGGCGCAAGGAGGTCGCGAAGGCGGTCGACGCCCGCCCCGCGCAGCGGATCCTGGACCTGGCGGCCGGGACGGCCACCTCCTCGCAGCCCTTCGCCCGCGCCGGGGCCTATGTCGTGCCCTGCGACTTCTCGATCGGGATGCTCCAGGTCGGCAAGAAGCGACACCCGTGGATGCCGTTCACCGCCGGCGACGGGACGAAGCTCCCGTTCCGCGACGACGTCTTCGACGCGGTGACGATCTCCTTCGGCCTGCGCAACATCCAGGACACCGAGGGGGCGCTGCGCGAGCTGTACCGGGTGACGAAGCCCGGCGGCCGGGTCGTGATCTGCGAGTTCTCGCACCCGACCTGGAAGCCGTTCCGCACGGTGTACGAGGAGTACCTGATGCGCGCGCTGCCGCCGGTGGCCCGGGCGGTGTCGTCCAACCCGGACGCGTACGTCTACCTCGCCGAGTCCATCCAGTCCTGGCCCGACCAGCCGGCCCTGGCGGGGCTGCTGCAGAAGGCCGGCTGGTCCAAGGTCGCCTGGCGCAACCTGACCGGTGGCGTGGTGGCGATGCACCGGGGCTTCAAGCTCTAGGAGACTGCCCGGACCCCGGGGGCGCCCGCGACCCGGGGCCCGGGCGTGACGGGCATCCCGGGCCCCGGAGCCCCGGGACCTCCGCAATAGACTTCGACCGACCTTCCCTCGACCCTTCGGGAGACCACGCCGTGACCGAGCCCCTCTCCGAGCACAGCGCAGATGTGATCGTCGTCGGGGCAGGCCCGGCCGGCTCCACGACCGCGTACTACCTCGCCAAGGCCGGACTCGACGTCCTGCTCCTCGAGAAGACCGCGTTCCCCCGTGAGAAGGTCTGCGGCGACGGGCTCACCCCGCGCGCCACCAAGCAGCTCGTCTCCATGGGGATCGACATCTCCGAGGAGGCCGGCTGGCTGCGCAACAAGGGCCTGCGCATCATCGGCGGTGGAGTCCGGCTCCAGCTCGACTGGCCGGACCTCGCCTCGTACCCGGACTACGGACTCGTCCGCAAGCGCGACGACTTCGACGAGCAGCTCGCCCGGCAGGCGCAGAAGGCCGGGGCGCGGCTGTACGAGCGCTGCAACGTCGGCGCCCCGATCATCGACGACCGCACCGGCCGGATCACCGGAGTGACCGCCAAGCTCGGCGAGGAGAAGCGCGAGGTCACCTTCCACGCGCCGCTCGTCGTCGCCGCCGACGGCAACTCGACCAGGCTCTCCCTCGCCATGGGCCTGCACCGGCGCGAGGACCGGCCGATGGGCGTGGCGGTACGGACGTACTTCACCAGCCCCCGCCACGACGACGACTACCTGGAGTCCTGGCTGGAGCTGTGGGACCGGCGCGGCCCGCAGGACCGCCTGCTGCCCGGCTACGGCTGGATCTTCGGCATGGGCGACGGCACGTCCAACGTCGGCCTCGGCATCCTGAACTCCTCCTCCGCCTTCAAGGAGCTGGACTGGCGCGAGGTCCTCAAGGCCTGGTGCGCCTCGATGCCGGAGGACTGGGGCTACACCCCGGAGAACATGACGACGCCGATCCGCGGCGCTGCTCTGCCGATGGCCTTCAACCGCCAGCCGCACTACACCAAGGGCCTGCTGCTCGTCGGTGACGCGGGCGGCCTGGTCAACCCGTTCAACGGCGAGGGCATCGCCTACGCCATGGAGTCGGGCCAGATCGCGGCCGACGTCATCGTGCAGGCGCACGCCCGGTCGACCCCGGCCCAGCGCGAACTGGCCCTGCACAACTACCCGAAGATCCTCAAGGACACCTACGGCGGGTACTACACGCTCGGCCGCGCCTTCGTGAAGATCATCGGCAACCCGAAGATCATGAAGATCGCGACGCAGCGCGGTCTGACCCACCCGGTCCTGATGAAGTTCACCCTGAAGATGCTCGCGAACCTCACGGACCCGACCGGTGGCGACGCGATGGACCGGATCATCAACGGCCTGTCGAAGGTGGCCCCGAAGGCCTGAGCCGGTCCGGTCCGCCCCGGTCGGACCGGGGATCCGGCGGCCCACGAACGGATGATGCCCCCGACGTTCCGACGTCGGGGGCATCCTCGTCTCACGGGCAGGTTCTGACCTCGGCCGTGCGCCTCGGCAGCAGCCCCCGGGAGATCATGCTCGTCGTCTGTGCCGCGCGTCCGGCTCCGGCGGGGCGACAAAGACGGCCCGGCCAGACGATCTCGGCCAGCAGCGCCAGCAGATGGAGCTGAAGACGGGAGAGCCCGCCCAGCTTCTCGCGCATGTTCGTGACATGGAACTTGACGGTGCGTTCGGTGATGCCGAGCCGTGCGGCGAGGTCCGTGTTGGACTCGCCGCCGGGCATGGCCGCGAGGACTTCCCTCTCGCGATCGGTCAGCAGGTCGAGGAGTTGTAAGGCGGCGGTGACCGGGTTCACCCGGGCCGATCTCTCCTCGTCGACTTCCGTAGGGCGTGCCGGGTTGCAGTACTGGCCATGACGATGCATGTCTGTCCCCCCCCAGAGACGGCATTCGTTGAGCGCCGTGCCACGGCGTGCAGGGCGCGACGGCGCGGCGTCGCGCCAGTGACCGTAACCCCCGTCGAGGCGGAATCCATCGCCCGTCTCGCCTGATGGTCCTCGTCCGAACGGCCGGAAACCGACATTCCGATCAGTCGGTTTCCGGCCGGTCTGGGCGCTTTGCTGATCAGCCGTTCAGCGTGGTCGCCATCTTCAAACGGTCTCCCAGCTCGGCCTTCGCCTGGTTCAGGGTTTCCGCGTTCTGCTCGATGTTCCGCTTCTGATAGGCGGCCTCGACCGTGAACCAGATGCCGACGAGGTTGGCTCGTTCCTTGCAGGCGACGTCCTGCTTGGCGGCGGCGATCGCCTTGGGGCTTCCGTACGCGTCCGCGGCGAGTCCGAGGTCCGGCTGAGGACTCACGGGATCCTGCGTCTTGTAGCCCTTCTCGGCCATGCACGCCGACCATGCCTTGAGCGCCGCGGTGACGCGGGAGTCCTCGCGGGCCCGGGTGAAGGAGTCGGCGGTGACGTTGAAGACGAACATGATGTCCACCGCGCCCTTCTTCGGCGCGTAGAGCTTGAGGTAACTCTCCCGGTTGCAGCCCCCGATGGGCACCTTCTGCCCGTTGACGACCTTGCCGCTGTCCACCCCCTGCGCCTCCTCCCAGCTCATCGGCTGGGCCGCGCCCCCCTTGGTGTCCGGGCCGCTGAGGGCGAGCTGTCCGGTGGCCCCGAGCACGGGAGCCGGCGGCTTCGCGGGCGGAGCGATGCCCCCGCGGCTGTCGTAGCCGTACCGGGCCGCCTTGGCGGGATCGGTGAGACCGTACCGGGAGTCGTCGGATCCGGGCCTGCGGCCCGAGTCGACGAGCGAGGACGGCTCGTAGGAGAAGCCGAACCGTTTCATGCACTGGCTGATCAGCCGGTTCTGGGCCTTCTGGAGCTGCTCGCGCTGTTCGTCGGTGGTCTCGTACGGGTCCAGCGGGTACGAGAGCCCGGTCGTCCGGAGCAGCTTGGGCACCGCGCCGATCTCGGGCTCGCTCTTGGGATCGCCGCCACCGGAGTCCGACGAGGAGCAGGCGGTGAGAAGCGCGGCGCTCAGCAGAAGGACGGAGGCGCGCGTGGCGAGTGGGCGCATGGGGCTGCTCCAGAGGAATGTGCGTGGCTACCATGGGCGGAGCCGTTGCTCTGCCCGCCTCTTTCGGGCC
>NZ_JBHJTL010000150.1:0-11634 GCF_042264065.1 Streptomyces sp. NPDC056222
GCGGCCTTGTAGGTGCCGTCCTTGATGATCGCGTCCACGGCTTCCTTGAGCGCGTCACGCAGCTGGGTGTTCTTCTTGTCGACGGCGATACCGAACGGGCCGGCCTCGATCTGGTCCCCGACGATCTCGAAGGCGTTCCCGCCGTCGGCCTTGAGCGCCAGGTCGAGGGCGACCGGGTAGTCGTTGACTCCGGCGACGGCGCCGCCGGCCTTGACGCGGGTCTGGGCCTCGGCGTCGGTCGGGAAGGACTCGATCCTGATGGCCGGCTTTCCGCCCGCCTCGCACTGCTTCGACTGCGTCTTGACGACGTTCTCGAAGGTCGTGCCTCTCTGCACAGCGGCCTTCTTCCCGCAAAGATCCGTGATGGACTCGATGTGGTGCGGGTTGCCCTTCTGGACGTACACGACGGAGCCCGCGACGAAGTAGTCGACGAAGTCCACGCCGTTGCCGGTCTTCTTGCCCTTGTCGTCCAGACCCTCCTGACGGGCCTTGGTGTCGGTCATCGACGACATGACGATGTCCTGTCGCCCGGAGTTGAGGGAGGTGATGAGGCCGTCGAAAGTGCCGCTGGTGAAGACGAACTTGACGCCGAGCTGCTTGCCGAGAGCGTCGGCGATGTCCGGGTCGACACCGACGATCTTGCCGTTCTCGATGAACTCCATCGGGGCGTACGCGGCGTCCGTACCGACCTTGATCACGCCGGCGTCCTGATACTTCTTCGGAAGCTTGCCGAACAGGGGAGCGTCACTCCGTGCGCCACCGGCCTGGGTGCCACCGGAGTTCTGGCCGGCGCCGGTCTGGTCGCCGCAGGCGCCCAGCAGCAGCGTGGCTGTCGTCGCGGCTACGGCAGCGGCGATCGCCTGACGGATCGGAATGCGTGCGGGCATGGGCGTGCTCTCTCTCGGGGGTGGGTGTGGTGTGCGGAAGAGGGGGTTGTGCCGGGTGTCCCGGTAGCCGGGCCGTGTCCGACGTCTAGGTCGGCCTGGTCGTGCAGGGTGTCCCGGTCGGTCGGGGTGGTGCCGGGTCTCGGTCGGCACGATCGTGCCCGGTGTCCCGGTCGGTCGGGGTGGTGCCGGGTGTCTCGGGTAGTCGGGTCGTGCCCGGTGTCCCAGCCGGTCCGGGTCGTGCCCGGTGCCTCAGTCGGCCTCGGGACGGCTGAGGTCGTGTCCGGTGTCTCCGTCGACGACGCGTAGCCGGGTGACGCCCAGGTCGAGCGCCCCTCGGACATGGCCGTTCGGTGCGGTCGCGGTCTGCTGAAGAAAGCGGACGACCTCGGCGGTGATGACCTCGCCCGGCAGGACGTTGGGGATGCCGGGTGGGTACGCGGCCAGCGTGTCCGCGGAGATCCGTCCGACGGCCTGCTCCGCGGGCAGAACCCGGGTCGGGCTCAGGAACGCCTCGCGGGCCGTGAGCTTCGCGGGACCGGGTGCAGGCAGCTGCAGCACGGCCGATCGCTCGGTTTCGGATCCCGTGAGCGGGGAGGGCAGGGTGTGCAGCGCTTCGAGGAACCGATCCGTGTCAGGGACGAACCCCGCGCCGATCACGGCGACGATCGCCGCGTCGGTCGCCACCTCGACCATGATCTGGTGGTCCCGGAAGAGCCGACGCCTGGCTTCGTGCCCCGCGATCCCGCCGGCCCGGGTGTCGAGTGCGATCCGCAGCGGATCGGCGCGGACGATGTCGGGGAAGGCGTGGAAGCCATCGCTCACGACCCCGAAGCGACCCAACGCGCGCACGACGTTGCGGACCCTGTCCGCGGCCTCGACCGACCCTGAGGTCGCGTCCGCGTCGACGACCAGGCTCCTGCGGGCAAGATCCAGTGACGCGGTCAGCAGGGCACTCGCGCTCGTGGACTGCACGAGCCGGAACGCCCGGTCCACGAGCGGTTCGAGGCGGTCCGCGAACGGTCCTTCGGCCACATGCAGCATCGCCGACTGGGTCAGGCTGCCACCGAGTTTGTGCGTACTCGAGGTCACCATGTCCGCGCCCGAGGAGAGCGCACTCGCGGGAAGCGCGGGGTGGAAGCCGAAGTGCGATCCCCATGCCTCGTCGACAATGAGAGGAACGCCCGCGGCATGGGCGGTCTCCGCGATGGCGTGCACATCTGCGACCGCGCCGAAGTAGCTCGGGGAGACGATGTACACGGCGGCCACGTCCGGCGTCCGCTCGAGCGCCGCTGCCACGTCTCCGGCGGTCACGCCGTGGGCGATCCCTTGCTCGGGGTCGACGGAAGGCTGGACGAAGACCGCGTCCATGCCCGAGAGCACCAGCCCGTCGATCACGCTGGAGTGCACGCTGCGCTGCACGACGAGCGTGCGGCCCAGCGAGGGGGCCACCATCGAGGCGATCTGATTGCCCTGCGAAGCGCCGTTGGTCAGGAACCAGGTGCGCCGTGCGCCCCAGGCTTCGGCGGCCAGCGCCAGCGCCCTGTCGAGCGGAGTGTCCGGTCCGAGGTCGATGCCGTCGAGCAGCGGCGGGAAGTCCAGGGCCGTGATCCGCGAACCGAAGAACCCGGCGAGGTCCGATCCAGCGGCTGCGGCATGGCCGGGGACGTTCAGCCTCAGCCAGTCCCGTCCGGCGTGGGCGAGAACCGCCTCGGCGTACGGGGCGGACAGCTGGCCGGAGCCAGGATCAGTGGGGGAGTGGGTGCGGGGAGGGGTCGTTCGCGTGTTCACCCCGGGAGCGTGACACGGCTCCAGTCATTGAGGAATGGTGGACTTTTCGTGACCCCTCCATAGGATCTCTATATGCTCGACGTGAGGCATCTCCAGGTACTCCGCTCCATCGCGCAGGAGGGCTCGCTCGCCGCCGCCGGCCGCGCACTGCATTACAGCCAACCCACGATCACCCACCACCTGGCCTCGCTGGAAGCGCACTTCAACGTCCAGCTCGTCCAGCGTGGACCGCGCGGCGCCACGCTGACCGAGCTCGGCGAAGCCCTGCTGCCGCACGCCGAGGCCGTACTCGACCGTCTGCGTCACGCCGAGCTGGAGGTGCGGAACCTCGCCGAGCGCGGCATGCGCACCATCCACATCGGTACGTTTCCCACGGCCGGGGCCCTGCTGCTGGCACCGGCGGTCAAACGCCTCCACCACCAAGGCGTCCACATCTCGCTCACCGAAGGCGAACTCCCCCTGCTCCTCCGCGGGTTGCGTGCCAGAGAACTCCAGGCAGCACTCGTCTTCTCTCAGCCCGGCGACCGCCTCGACCTCGAGGAGGAGGTCGAACTCCACCCGCTGCTGTCCGATCCGCTCCTCCTGGTCATGCCCCAGGACCACCCGTGCGCCTCGCTGGGCCAGGTGCCTCTCGCCGAGCTCCGCGACACCGCATGGGTGGGCGCCGCCGACCCGCACGATCCGTGCGACCGCGTCCTGGCATGGGCGTGCAGCCGGGAGGGCTACGAACCCCTGCACGCGATGCGCACCGACGACTACGCCGTGGTCCAGGGCCTCGTGGCGGCAGGGACGGGCGTGGCCCTCGTCCCCAGGCTCGCCCTGGGAGCACCCCGACCCGACGTCGTCGTACGCCCCCTGGCCGGACCCGTCCTCGCCCGGGAGATCAGCGTCGCCGTACTGCGATCGACCTCGGCCAGCGCCGCCCAGGAACTGATCTCGGCGCTACTGGAACAGGCGGCGCTGATCACGGACCGCTGGGCCACGACCTGACAGGGGGACCGGCCGCATCGCGTCAGGGCGTCCTGCCGCCAAGCCTCCCGGTTGCGGCTGCGGCCTCGCCGCAGGCGGCCGCACGGCCCACGCCGTCGAGGCCGCACCCGTTGGAATCCATCGCTATCGTGCCCCGGTGACTGGTTCTCCGCAGCGTCCGCTGCTGTTTCTCGATGTCGATGGACCGCTCATCCCCTTCGGCGCGGCGTCCGGGCACTATCCGACGTACGTCACCGGACTCGCCCCCGCCCCCGCTGAGAACCCACTCCTGAGCAGGATCGATCCCGACCACGGGCGCCGGCTGGCGGCGCTGCCGTGTGAGGTGGTCTGGGCGACGACGTGGATGGGTGACGCGAACGAGTGCATCTGCCCCCGCATCGGTCTGCCGCGGCTGGGCGTGGTGGTCTGGCCGGAGCCTTCCGACGCCGATGCCCAGGACGAGCGGGACGGACTGCACTGGAAGACCCGCCCCCTCGTCGAGTGGGCGTCGGGGCGCCCGTTCGCCTGGGTCGACGACGAGATCACCGACACGGACCGGGCCTGGGTCGCCACCCATCACCGAGGACACGCCCTGCTCCATCGCGTCGATCCCCGCCGTGGTCTGACCGATGGAGACTACGCGGTTCTCGACTCATGGCTGCGGCGGCTGTCCTGACGCGAGGAACACCCCCGACCTCGCGACGTGAACGACGCCGGGCCACCGCACACCGACAGGTGTGCGGTGGCCCGGCCCCGTAGAGGAGTTACAGCGGCGGACGCGTCGTTCGGGTCCGCCAGAAACCGCACTGGTGGTCCGCCGTGAACGACGAACTCGTCCGCGTCGACGTGGGGTTCAGCGAGAGAACCGTCCCGCTCCCGGTCACGGGCCAGACCGTCTGCCCCGGTGCCGTCGGCGAACCGAAGCGGGCGAAGGCACCCCAGTAGCGCTTCATCCGCGTCGCGAGCGCCACCTGGACCTGGGTCAACGGCCGGTCGCCCGCCGTGAAGTCGTGCAGATACGCCAGCTCGGCACTGTGCGCGTTCGACATGTCGAGCCCCGGAACCTGCGCACCCGCGAGTGTCGGGGAGTCCGGGTCGTCGAACTCGTAGGCGTACGTCGGCACTTGTGAAGCGAAGAGCTGCGCCGTCCACGCGGTGTGGCAGGCGAAGGAGGAGTCGGTCATGACCGCCGACAGCGCCAGATACGGCGAGCCGAACGCCGAGACCGGATAGCGGGCGAGCACCTCCGGGCCCGCCGCCCCGTACGCCGCCAGGATCTGTGCCTCGTACTCCGCCTCCGTCAGCCGTGGCTGCGACAGTGCGACGAACAGCCGCGACTCGGAGCGGGTGCTCCCGATCATCACCGGCACCTTGTTCCACTTCCCGCTGCCGATCGCGGCGGCCGGATCCACCGGCAGCAGCCCGTCACCCGAGGCCGGCCCCGAGGTCGGCAGCGTGCGCGCCGCCTCGACCAGCGCCGCCGCCGGGGCGGCGCGCAGGCACGCGACGACCGTGGCCGGATCGGCGCAGCCCGCCCGCCCCGCGAACTCCCGAGCCTGCGACTCGGCCCGCGCACTGTCGGGCGTACCGATCAGTGTGCACGGCCCGCTCTGCAACACGGCGCGGTGGAACAGCCCGGTCGCCGAGGGCGCCGCGAGAAGCCCGCAGACCGAACCGCTGCCGGCCGACTGCCCGGAGACCGTCACGTTGGCGGGGTTCCCTCCGAACGCCGCGATGTTCTCCCGTGTCCAGCGCAGCGCCTGGATCTGGTCCAGCAGACCGAAGGAGCCGGTGCGCCGGGCGTTCTCCCGGCCGAGTTCGGGCAGAGCGAGGTAACCGAGCTGTCCCAGGCGGTAGTTGATGCTGACGACGACACTGTTCGTGAGGTCGGCAGTTGTCCGGCCGCCGAACTGGGTGCCGGTGCCCTGGCTGTACGCACCCCCGTGGATCCACAGGATCACCGGTAGCCGGGCTCCCGTCCTGGCTCCCTTGGGGCGGTACACGTCCAGGTAGAGGCAGTCCTCGCTGACGGCGGTCGGGTCCGCGATGCCGAACGGCGAGAACTGCACACAGGCCGGCGCCTGGCGGGTCGCCTCCCGTACTCCGCTCCACCGGCGGGGCTCACGCGGTGCCCTCAGCCGGGCCTCCCCGACCGGCGGCGCGGCGTAGGGGACGCCGAGGAACTCCTGTGCCCCGTCGTGGTTCCGGCCGAGCAGCGTGCCCTGCCCGACGGTGACCACGGGCCGTGCGGACGTTCCCGCCGAGGCGGAAGCCGTGGCCGGGACCGCCGACGCGAGCAGTGCCACCAGAGCGAGCGCCGTACCGAGCAGGGGTCTTGCCGAAGTGGGCCGTTTGCCGGGCCGCTTCATCCGTCCTCCTGAGTGGGGCGATGGAGAGCGGTCACGGACGCAGGCCGGCGAGGAGGGCGGCGGTGACGGCGTGGTCGGCGTGCCCGGTGTTCCAGTCGGCACTCATCGGGCTGACGGCGATCCGGCCCGCGCTGACGGCTTCCACGTCTCCACCCTTCGCCGCCGGACGCATGTCCACGGTCACGTCGACCTTCCAGGTGCCGTCGCCGGAGTCGGTGAAGTTCGGCTCGAGGATCGTCTGCGGATCCTGGAAGGTGGTCGACACCCCGGCGGCGGTGCCCTTGCCGTCGGCGCCGACGACCGGGTGGTTCACGTTCAGGCCGACGCCCTTGGGCAGCAGCGGCCCGGACTTCGCCCGCGTACGCAGCCGGTCGATGAGCTTGACGGCGAAGTCGAGCGTCGGGCCCATCGCGTTGACGGTGGTGACCGGATCGGGCACCGAGAGGCCGCCCGTGCTCAGGGCGATGGCGGGTACGCCGGACTCCACCGCCGCGACGGCGCCGCCGACCGTGCCGGAGTGGCTGGCGAGACCGGCCACGTTCGGCCCGAAGTTGGTGCCGGACACCACCAGGTCGGGGGCACGGCCCTCGAACACCTCGGAGAGGCCGAAGGCCACCGAGTCGCCGGGGCTGCCGTCGACGGCCCACACCTTCGGCTCGGGGTGCTTCACCGTGATCGTGGGGGCGTTCGACATCTTGGTACCGGTGCCGCTCTGGTTGGTGAGCGGGGCGACGATGGTGACGTCGTGCCCGGCGGCGGTCAGCCGCTCGAACGCCTTGCGGATGCCCGGCGCGTTGTAGCCGTCGTCGTTGGTGAGCAGGATCCGCAGCGGAGCGGCGGGCGCTGCGGGGGCCGGTGCGGTTCGGGGCGAGGCGACCGCGGGCGCCGTACCCACGAGGGCCGTGGTGCACAGGATCAGCATGGCCGGCGGCAGAACTCGCTTGTGTCTCACAGGAGGCTCCTAGGAAGAGGGAGGCAGGGGGGTGAGGGTGTGGTGGCGCGAGAGTGGTGTTCCGCGAGGGTGTGGTGGCGCGATGAGGTGGTGCGGGACCGGCGGGCACGTGACCCTCGGCAAGTGCCCGCCGGAGTATGGGTCGGGCGGCGTCGGCGCGGGATGCGGCCGACGGGGCCCGGGCCTCTCCGTCGGATCAGCCCGAGTCCGGCCTGTCAGTGGGGCCGGGCACGGCACCCGATCCGACGGAGACGACTCGGCGTGGATCAGCGCACGCTGCGGATCGGGAGGATGGCGAGCGCGCCGATCAGGGACAGGGCCCCGCCGGCCAGGAACAGCGGGGTGTACCCGCCCAGGGCGGTGACGATGGCGGAGGCGACGAACGGGGCGACGATCTGCGGCCCGGCGTTCGCGACGTTCAGGACGCCCATGTCGCGGGCCGCGTCCTCGGCGCGGGGGAGGACCAGGGTGACGAGCGCGGTGTCGACGGCCATGAAGCAGCCGAAGGCGAGGCCGTTGAGCGCGCTGAACACGAGCATTCCGGTCCAGGTCGGACTGATGACGGGGACGATCATGACCAGCCCGGCCAGCGCCGCCGAGACGCCGACGAACACCTTGCGACGGTTCCAACGGTCGGACAGCAGGCCGCCGACGACGGTGGAGAGTGCGACGGCGACCATCGACACCGGAGTGAGGATCGCGATGGCCGCGGGCGGGGTCATTCCGGCGGGCAGAGAGATGTGGTCGCCCAGGATGTACAGCTGGTAGCCGACGACGGAGAAGTAACCAAGCACCATCAAGGCGCGGCCGATGAAGGCCCAGCGGAAGTCATGGTTGGCCAACGCGGAGAGGAAGGCGGCGAGTTGGGAGCCCTTGGGCCCCTTCGGCGCGGGCTCGGTGCGCGGGGTGTCACGGCAGAAGACGGAGAGCAGCAGTGCGGCGACGGCGACGATCGCGCCGAAGACGAGGTAGCCGGTACGCAGATGCGTCGCCGTCTGCGAGGCGATGAGGACGCCGACGGTACCGCCGATCGGCATGCCCAACCCCACCAGCGCGGACGCCGTGCCGCGGCGGGCCGCGGGGACGCGGTCGGGCACGATCGCGGTGACGGCCGCCTGGTAGGTGTTCATGGTCGCCTGGACCAGGCACCAGCCGATGCCGACGAGCAGCGCGGTGGTGACGCTGCCGAGCAGGGCCAGAGCGAGCAGCGCGCCGAGTGCACCGCCGAGGATCCAGGGGTTGCGGCGGCCGCTGCGGTCGGAGAGGGCGCCGGCGATCGGATTGAAGGCGGTCGCGAAGATGGCGCTGATACCGCCGATCAGGCCCAGGACTGCGACTTTGTCGTCGGGGGCGATCGCGGCGACCTGGGTGGGCAGGAGGACGGAGCCGACGCCCATGTAGACCGCCATCATGGCGGAGTTGGCGACCAGCAGCAGGAGCATGAGCCCGCGCTGGCGCGGAGCTTCCGGTTCCGCGGTGGTGGCGGTGCCGTCGGCACCTGAGGCGGGCGGGTCGATCGGATCGGTGAGCTCGTTCGTGGCCATGACGACTCCTGGGAGGACGGAGCGGGGAGCTGGAGGGGTACGGGACCGGGTGTCGGCCGGGGTGCGGGCCGTGATGCATCGCTTCCGCTGCACGAGTGGGCGGTACACGGGTGAGGGAGACGCCGCGTGAGCGGTCGCGGGGGCGGCGGTGTCACCGGAAGCCGTTGCGGACGGCTGCGGCCGACAAGATGTTGTTACACGTGTTACCCGCAGCGCTTGGAGACTGTGTAGCACCCATTTCCGGGTCCCGCTAGAGCCTGGGCCCAGTCGTTGCGCAGATCGTGACCGAGGAGAGAATCGCACGTGGGGCACGTGTAACCAGCTTTGCGTCGGTATTGACCAGGGCGATCGTGTCTCGAAACCCTCTTGCTCTTGTGGCGGCGGTCACGCATCCGCAATACTCCGTGCCGCACCGCGACGACCGCCCGGCTCCGGTGCTCCAGCCGGCCCATGCAGCCGTACGACCTACGCCTGTGCGGCCGAGCGACCACCACGCTTCCCCGCCTCCGCGTTCCCCGCGCGGTCGTGCCTGCCCGCCTCCGGGTCCCCTCCCGTCGCACTGTCTCCGCTTCCGTGCGCTTCCCCTTCCGTGACTCCCCTCCCACGTCCCCCCGCTTTCGCGCACCTCCCGTCCGTACCCCCGCGCCCGCCCTCCCGCGCGCCCCACCGCTCCGGGTGAAACACCGTGAAAGGCCCGCCATGATGCCGAGCCCACCCGACGCCGCGCCGTCCCCGCCCCCGCGTCCCGCGCACCCTCCCCGCCACCACCTCCCGGCCACCCCGCCGCGCCACGCGCTTGCCGCCGGAATCGCGCTCCTTCTGGCGCCGCTCCTGATCGGGCTGTTGCTCCGGGCCGGCGACCGCCCGTTCTTCCAGGGGGTCGACGATCGCTGGGCGGCCTCGATGGACGGCTCGCAGGCCGACGCGGCCACCGGCATCGCCACCGTCCTCGACCGGCTCGGCGGCCCGCTCGGCCTGGTCCTGCCGCTCATCCTGTGCGGCTGCCTCTGTGTCTACGGTCGCTGGCGCTCGGCGCTGTACATGTTCGTGGCCAATGTTCTCGCCAGCGTCGTCGTGGTGCTGCCGCTCAAGCAGCTCGTCGACCGCCCGCGTCCGCCGTATCCCTGGGTCCTCGTCAATGACGGCTCGTACCCCTCCGGTCAGGTCTTCAGCGCTGTGGCCTTGATGTTCGTGGCCGCGGTGGTGCTGTTCCCGCCACGTGCGCGACGCTGGTGGTGGCTGTTCGGTGCCGTGTACGTCGTCGCGATGATGTGGAGCCGTACCTGGCTGCACGCCCAGTGGCTCAGCGACACGCTGGCCGGCGCGCTGGCCGGAGCCGGAGCCTGCCTGTTGCTGTGGCGGGCGTTCGAGCCCCTGCTGAAAACGGAGGCGGAACGCACGGCGGCCAACAGCCTCTGGCTGTGAAGGCACCCCGCATATAGCGAATCGTTGACGGTCGAAGAAATTTCGCAATACTCTTGACGGGGTCGGCGCGTGTTCGGTGCCCGACCCAGGAAGGATTGGCTCATGGCTCTCACCCCAGGCCCCGATCACACGCTGGTCGACCTCCCCGCGGGGCGTCTGCGCGGCACGACCGAAGGCGGGGTCGCCGTGTTCCGTGCC
This sequence comes from Streptomyces sp. NPDC056222, assembly GCF_042264065.1. Classification (NCBI taxonomy): domain Bacteria; kingdom Bacillati; phylum Actinomycetota; class Actinomycetes; order Kitasatosporales; family Streptomycetaceae; genus Streptomyces; species Streptomyces sp. NPDC056222. Next base: position 10,133 of record NZ_JBHJTL010000150.1, read on the forward strand.
GTGCCCTACGCCGCACCCCCGGTCGGCGACCTGCGCTGGCGCCCCGCCCAGCCGCACCCGGGCTGGAGCGGAACCCGGGACGCGACCGCCGACGGTCCCAGCGTGCCGCAGCTGTACATGGAGGGCGGGGACCCGGTCCTCGGCGGCCATGGATCGCCGCCCTTCGACGAGGACAGCCTGACGCTCAACGTCTGGACACCGGCTGTCGACGAGGCCCGGCGCCCGGTGCTCGTGTGGATCCACGGAGGCGGCTTCGTCTCGGGTTCGGGGTCGATGCCGAACTACTCGGGCGAGACCTTCGCCCGCGACGGCGACCTCGTGGTGGTGAGCATCAACTACCGCATCGGCCCTCTGGGTTACCTCTACACCGGCCCCGAGGAGGGCAACCCCGAAGGTGCCGGCAACCCGTGGCTCAGCGACCAGCTCGCCGCCCTCCGCTGGATCGTGGCGCACATCGGTTCGTTCGGCGGCGACCCGGAGAACATCACCGTCGCCGGGCAGTCGGGCGGTGCCCTGTCGACGGCCGCCCTGGCCGGACTCCCCGAGACCCAGGGGTTGATCAGGCGCGTGATCCTGCAGAGCCCGCCCTTCGGTCTCGACCTCCCCGGCCCGGACGCGTACCTGGAGCGGACCGCCGCCTACATGGAGCTGACCGGCGTCAAGAGCGTCGCGGAACTGCGCGAGCTGCCCTGGCCCGTGCTGATCGGTGCGGCCGGTGGGCTGTTCGCCCGTACGTCGAGCTGGGGCTACTGGCCGACCCCGTTCCTGCCCGTCGTCGACGGGGTCACCCTGACGCGCCACCCGGTGGAGGCCCTGCTGCACGGAGCCGCGACCGGCATCGACGTTATGATCGGCTGGACCCGCGAGGAGGCCAACTTCGGTTTCGCCCTGGACCCGGCGTATGCCGCCGTCGACCGGGACCAGGTGATCGCCCGCATCGCCGACACCTTCGGGGCCGAAACCGCGCCCGGGGTGTACGCGGCGTACGAGCGGACCCGACCCGGCGCGAGCCCCGCCGACGTGCTGATGGATCTGATCACCGACGAGCTCTTCCGCGTGCCCGCCGTACGACTCGCCGAGGCCAGGGCGGAATCGGGGCGGCCCGTCTGGGCCTACCAGTTCGACCTCCCCACGCCCGCGTACGACGGCCGCCTCGGCGCCGCCCACTGCCTCGAACTCCCCTTCGTCTTCGCCAACTTCGACCGATGGGCGCACGCGCCCTTCCTCGCCGGGCTCGACCCCGCGGTACGCGACGGGCTGGCGCGCACCATGCATCAGGCCTGGATCGCGTTCGCCCGCACCGGCGACCCGAACCACGCCGAGATGCCGACATGGGACCCGTACGGCGCGGACACACGTACCACGATGCGCTTCGACTCGGTGGTGACCGCCCTCGGCGACCTCGCCGGTGACTCGCGTCGCCTGCACGGCGCGGTGGCGCGGGGCCTCACGCCGTAACGCGAACGCTCCCTGCGTATCGGCAGGGCCGACGGACCCGTGGG
>NZ_JBHJTL010000151.1:0-11586 GCF_042264065.1 Streptomyces sp. NPDC056222
CTGGCGCACGACCAGGGAAAGGCCCTTTCGAACGATGTTTGACGTCGAGTCGGACCGGACGTCCGCCGCTTCCGGGATCCCCCTCACCGGTGGGCAATCCGGGATCTGGCTAGCCCAGCAGATCGAACCGGACAGCTCCGCCTACAACATCGTGTTCGTCCTTGACCTGCGCGGCGACACCGACCTCGACCGCCTCGGCGCCTCCGTGCGAACGGCCGTCGAAGAGGCCGAAAGCCTGCACATACGCGTCCGCGCCGACGACGGCGCTCCCCGGCAGACCCTCCACCGCGCCCCCGTCGACGTCCCCGTCGTGGACCTGCGCGGAGCGCCCGACCCCGAGGCGGCCGCCTCCGCCTGGATGGCCGCCGACCGCGACCGGCCCGTCGACCTCGCCGGTGACCCGCTCTTCGCCCAGGCACTGCTCCGGCTCGCGGACGACCATGTCGCCTGGTACCAGCGGTACCACCACATCGTCACCGACGGCATGGGCGTCGCCTTCATCACCCGCCGGGCCGGCGAGCTCTACACCGCCGAGGAGCAGACACCCGCCCCGCGCGACTGGTCACTGACCAGCCTGGTGGACGCCGACCGCGCCTACCGCGCCTCCGACCGCCACGAGCAGGACCGCGCCTACTGGCTCAGCCGCATGGCCGACCGGCCCGAGCCCGTACGCCTCGTCGAGCGCGCGCCCTCGCCCATGACGCGGCGGCTGCGCCGCACGGCGGAGCTGTCCGCCGAGGCCACCGAGCGGCTGAACGCCGCCGCCGACAACGCCGGCGTACGCCCCTCCCGCCTGCTGATCGCCGCCGTCGCCGCCTACCTGCACCGCGCCACAGGTGAGCAGGACCTCGTACTCGGCCTGCCGATCGCCGCCCGCGAGGACGCGGTGTCCGCCACCGTCCCCGGCATGGTGTCCAACATCGTCCCGCTGCGCGTGTCCGTACGCCCCGGCACGACCGGCGCCGAACTCCTGACCGAGATACGGCAGGCGATCTCCGAAGCCGTCGCCCACGGACGCTACCGAGCCGAAGACCTGGCCAGGGAGCTGGGACTGGCCGACGGCGTCCCCGAACTCGTCGGCCCGACCGTGAACATCCTGCCCCGCGCCGAGGACCTGCGATTCCCCGGCCAGGAGGCCGAACTCGCCCCGATCTGGCTCGGGCCGGTCAGCGACCTGGCCCTGTGCTTCGCCGAGCGCGCGCCTGGCAACGGCGTCCGTGTCTACTTCGACGCCGACGCCGAGGTCTGCGACGAGGAGGCACTGCGCCACCACGAGCACCGCTTCCTCGCCGTCCTGCACGCCCTCACCGCTGACCTCGACCGCCCACTCGGCCACATCGAGCTGACCTCGACCGCGGAGCGCGTCCAACTCCTCGACGCGTTCGGCGTGTCACCGCGTGAGGTCCCCGAGGTGTCCTGGCCGGCCGCCTTCGAGCGGCAGGCGCGCCGGGCACCCGACACCGTCGCGCTCGTGTACGGGGACCGGGAGCTGACGTACGCCGAGCTGAACGCGGCCGCCAACCGGCTGGCCCGTCTCCTCGTCGCCCGCGGAGTACGCACCGAGGACGTCGTCGGCGTGGCGCTCCCGCGCTCGCCCGAACTCGTCGTCTCCCTGCTGGCGGTGATGAAGTCAGGCGCCGCCTATCTGCCGCTGGACGCCGACCACCCGCAGGACCGCCTCGCCTACATGCTGACCGACGCGGGCGCGCGCACCGTCATCACCACGCGCGACCTCTCCGGCACGCTCCCCGACGCACCCGGCGTCGCTCACCTGCTGCTCGACGAACCGTCCGTGACGGCCGAGTGCGCCGGTCTCGGCGACTCGGACCTCGACCTGCCGATCGCCCTGGACCAGGCCGCGTACGTCATCTACACCTCGGGCTCCACCGGCCGCCCCAAGGGGGCCGTGGTCTCGCACGACGGCGTCGGCAGCCTCATAGCCACCGCCACCGACCGCATCGGCATCACCGCCGACAGCCGTGTCGTCCAGTTCGCCTCCGTGGGCTTCGACGTGACGGTCTGGGACCTGATCATGTCGCTGTGCGTCGGTGGCCGCGTGATCGTCGTACCCGCCGAGCGCCGCGTCGCCGGACCGGCCCTCACCGACTACATCGCCCGTCACCGCGCCACCCACATGATCCTGCCGCCGTCGCTCGTCTCGGCGCTGCCCCGGGACTGCGAGCTCCCCGAAGGCTCGGTCCTGGTCGTCGGCACCGAGGCGGTGCCCGGTGAACTCATCGCGCGCTGGGCCGGACGGGTTCAGGTCGTGGTCGCGTACGGCCTCACCGAGGCGACGGTGAACTCCACCCTGTGGCTCGCCGAACCCGACCGTCCGGGACCGGCGCCCATCGGCCGCCCGGACCCCAACACCCGTGCCTATGTACTCGACTCGGCGCTCCGACCCGTCCCCGTGGGCGCCGAGGGCGAGTTGTACGTCGCCGGGCGCGGCCTCGCCCGTGGCTACCTCGGCAGGGCCGCGCTGACATCGGAGCGCTTCGTCGCCGATCCGTACGGCGAACCGGGCAGCCGCATGTACCGGACGGGCGACCGGGTCCGCTGGGGCGCCGACGGCAACCTGGAGTTCCTCGGCCGGGCGGACGGCCAGCTCAAGATCCGGGGGCACCGGATCGAGCCCGGCGAGATCGAGAGCGCCTTCATGGCCTGCCCCGGCGTCGCCCAGGCCGCCGTCCTCGTCCGCCAGGACCACCGGGGCGTCAACCGGCTCGTGGCCTACCTCGTCACCGAAGGCGGAACCACTGCCGCGGACCCCGACGCCGCGGTGGCGCGGGCGCGCGCCCAGGTCGCCGAGACCCTCCCGGACCACATGATCCCCTCGGCCCTCGTACGCCTCGACGGGCCGCTGCCCCTGACGCCGAACGGCAAGCTCGACAGCCGCGCCCTGCCCGCTCCGCAGTGGACGGCGATGGCCGGGGACGACGCGCCCACGACGCCCACGGAGACCGCGCTGGCGGCGCTCGTCGCCGAGGTGCTCGACCTGCCGTCGGTCGGCGTGCACGACAGCTTCTTCGAGCTGGGCGGCGACAGCATCGTCGCGATCCAGCTCGTCAACCGCGCCCGCGGCGCCGGACTCGCGATCACGCCCCGGGACGTGTTCCGGCAGCGGACCGTGGCGGCGCTCGCCAGGAGCGCCGACCGGACGGCGGCCGACAGCACCCCGTCGACCACCCGGAACGTGGTGCTCGACGAGGACGCCCTGCCCGTCTCGCCGCTCCAGGAAGGTTTCTTCTTCCACTCGGAGTTCGACCAGGAGGCCGGCGACCTGTACGTCGTGCAGGAACTCCTCGACCTCGCCGACGCCGTCGAACCGGACCGGCTGCGCCGGTCGCTCCAGCTCCTCCTGGACCGGCACTCCCTGCTGCGCGCCTCGTTCCGCCAACTGCCCGGCGGTGACGTCGTCCAGCGGCTCGCCGACCGGGTGACCCTTCCGTGGCACGAGGCCGACACCGAGCGGACCGCCCTGGAGGACATCCTGCGGCAGGATCGCTCCGAGCGGTTCGACCTGTCTCTGCCTCCGCTGATGCGGGCCACGCTCATCAGGGACGGACAGCGCCACCGGCTGCTGCTCACCCTGCACCACATCATCGCCGACGGCTGGTCGGTCTCCGTCCTGCTGCGGGAACTGACCGCCGCCTACCGGGGCGAGACCCTGCCCACGCCCGCGGGCCCGCACGCGTACCTGTCCTGGCTGGCCGGCCGGGACCGGGACGCCGCACGCGACGCGTGGCGCCAGGCCCTGTCCGGCCTCGAGGGCCCGACCCGGCTGCCCGCCCTCACCACCGCACCCGGCGGCGACCCGTCGGCGCCTGCCGGACACGAGCGCGTGGACGTCCGGCTCTCCGAAGCGCTCACCGACGAACTGACCGGCCGCGCCCGCACCCTGGGCGTCACCCTGAGCACCGTCGTCCACGGCGCCTGGGCCCTGCTGCTCGGCGGTCTCACCGGCAGCCAGGACGTAGTCTTCGGCACCACCGTGTCCGGGCGCACCACCGAGGTCGAGGGCCTGGACTCCGCCGTGGGCCTCTTCATCAACACCGTTCCGGCCCGGGTGAACCCGCGGCCCGACGAGTCCCTCGCCGATCTGCTGCGCCGGATCCAGGACGAGCACGCGGCACTCCTGGACCACCAGCACCTCGGTCTCGCCGACATCCAGCGGATCGCCGGCCAGGGGCCGGGCGAACTCTTCGACACCCTCGTGGTGTTCGAGAACTACCCGACCGGCGACGGCCGCGCCGCCGAGGACGCCTTCGTCACCGGCGCCGAGGTGCTCGACGCCGTGCACTACCCGCTCGCGTTGATCGTCGAGCCGCGCGAGGGGCATCTGTCGCTGCGGCTCATGTACGACGCGGCCCGGCTCGACCGGATCGCCGCCGCCGTGCTCGCCAACCGCCTCGAAGCGCTGCTGTGCACCCTCGCCACCGACCCCGAACGCCCTGTCGCCCGCACGGGCCTGCTGTCCGAGCGCGAGCGGGAGCGTCTCACCGAGCTCAATGCCACCGAACACCGGCTCCCCGAAGCGGACGCCACCCTCACCACGCTCGTCGCCGCCCAGGTGGCGAGGACCCCGGACGCCCCCGCCGTCGTCTTCGAGAACACCACCCTGACCTATGCCGAACTCGACCGGCGCGCCGAAGCCCTGGCCGGCCGACTGCGGGCGCGCGGGGCAGGCCCCGAACAGTTCGTCGCCGTCGCCGTGCCGCGCTCGGCGGAACTCATGGTCGCGCTGCTCGCCGTGCACAAGACAGGCGCCGCCTACCTGCCCGTGGATCTCGACTACCCCGCCGACCGGGTGGCGTTCATGCTCGTCGACTCCGGAGCCCGCACGGTCGTGACCACCGCCGAGGCGGCCGGGCGACTGCCCGACGCGCCGGGACTCGAGCACCTGCTGGTGGACGCGGACGTCCCCGACACGCCCGTCGACCACGGCGCGGAGGCTCCCGACACACCGCTGGTGCGGCCGGGACCCGACCACCCGGCGTACCTGATCTACACCTCCGGCTCCACCGGCCGGCCCAAGGGAGTCACCGTCACCCACCGGGCCGTCGTCAACCGACTCGCCTGGATGCAGGGCGAGTACGGGCTCGGCGCCGACGACCGGGTCCTCCAGAAGACCCCGTCCAGCTTCGACGTCTCGGTGTGGGAGTTCTTCTGGGCCCTGACCGAGGGCGCGACCGTCGTCCTCGCCCGGCCCGACGGCCACCGCGACCCCGCCTACCTGGCCGAGCTGATCCACACCCGGCGGATCACCACACTGCACTTCGTCCCCTCCATGCTGGCCGCCTTCGTCCAGGTCATGGAGGCCGGTGCGGACACCCAGGACTGGGCGGCGAGCCTGCGCCGCGTCTTCTGCAGCGGCGAGGCACTCACCGGCCCGGACGCCCGCCGCTGGTCGGAGCTGACATCCCGCCACGGGCGGGGCCCGGTACCTCTGCACAACCTGTACGGGCCCACCGAGGCCGCCGTGGACGTGACCTACTTCCCGTACGAAGGCGGCACCGAGCCCGCCGTCCCCATCGGCCGGCCGGTGTGGAACACCCGGCTGCACGTGCTGGACACCCTTCTGCGTCCCGTGCCGGACGGGGTGCCCGGCGAGCTCTACCTCGCCGGGGTCCAGCTGGCACGCGGCTACCACGACCGGGCCGGCACGACCGCCGAGCGCTTCGTCGCCGACCCGTTCGGCGAGCCGGGCACCCGCATGTACCGCACCGGTGACCTCGTCCGTCGCCGCGCCGACGGCGCCGTCGAGTACCTCGGCCGCACCGACCGGCAGGTGAAGATCCGGGGCAACCGGATCGAGCTGGGCGAGATCGAGACCGCCCTGGCAGACCTGCCGGGCGTCGCCCGAGCGGCCGTGATCGTCCGCGACGGTGCGCTCCTCGGCTACGCGGTTCCCCGCCCCGGAAGCACCCTGGACGCCGCCGCCCTCGACGCCGCGCTCGCCGAGGCGCTGCCCGCGGCGATGGTGCCGACCGCCGTCATGGCCCTCGACGAGCTGCCGCTGTCACCCAGCGGCAAGCTCGACCAGAACGCCCTGCCCTCGCCCTCCGTCGCTCCCGCGGCCGGCGGCCGGGCGCCCCGCGACGAGCGGGAAAGCGCCCTGTGCGCGATCTTCACCGACGTCCTCGACCTGCCCGGCATCGGTGCCGACGACGACTTCTTCATGCTCGGCGGCGACAGCCTCACCTCGATCGCCGTCGCCACCCGGGCCCGTGAAAGGGGACTGACCATCAGCCCGCGCGATGTGTTCGAGCACCGCACGCCCGCCGCGCTCGCCGCGGCGGCCGCGAGCGTGCCGGACGAGCCTGTCGAGCAGACCGCACCGACCGCGGAGACACCCGCCACCGGTGTCACCGTCTCCGCCGCCGACGCCGGACAGGCCGCCGCCGCCCTCCAGGCGATGCTGGCCGCCCAGGCACAGTCCGGTGCGGCGGTCGACCCCGCCCTGCAGGCGCTGCTCGCCCAGTTGACCGCCGGAGCGCCGGCGGAACCCGAGGCCCCCGCCCCGCTGGGCGGACTCGAGCTCTCCCCGGAGGAGACCGCCCGCGTCGAGGCCGCCGCCGGTCTCCCGGTCGCCGACATCTGGCCGCTCTCCCCGCTCCAGGAGGGCATGTACTTCCACGCCACCTACGACTCGGGCGACGCACTCGACGTCTACCTGTCGCAGGAGACCCTGGACTTCGACCACCGACTCGACACCGACCGGCTCCGGGCCGCCGGCCGGGCGCTGCTGCGGCGGAACACCAGCCTGCGCGCCGGATTCACCAGCGACGGCCTGCCCCGGCCCGTGCAGTTCATCGCCGACGGCGCCGAGATCCCCCTGGTGGAGATCGACGTGTCGGGGCTGCCCGCCGAGGAGCAGCGCGCCCGCGTGGACGAGCTGCTGGCCGCCGACCGCCGACGGCGCTTCGACCTCTCCGCGGCGCCGCTGTGCAGGCTGCTGCTCATCCGGCTCGGTGACGGCCGGGACCGCCTCGTCGTCACCCACCACCTCATCCTGTGGGACGGCTGGTCCGCGTGGCTGTTCCTGGAGGAGCTGTTCACGCTGTACGAGAGGGCCGGCGACGCCACCGGTCTGCCCGCGCCCGGTTCGTACCGCGACTATCTGGCCTGGCTGGACGAGCAGGACACCACCCAGGCCCTCGCCGCCTGGCGCGGCGCGCTCTCCGGATTCGACGAGCCGACCCTGGTCGCCCCCACCGGGCGCGACGCGGGCCCGGTCATCCCGGCAGACTTCGACGCCGTGCTCACCAGGGAGACCAGCGACCGGCTGCGTCACCTGGCCCGCCGCCACGGACTCACCCTGAACACCCTGCTGAACGCGGCCTGGGGCCTGGTCCTCTCGGCGATGACCGGCCGCGGCGACGTCGCCTTCGGCACGGCCGTCGCCGGACGGCCCGCGGACGTACCGAACGTCACCGGCATCATCGGCATGTTCCTCAACACCATCCCGGCACGGGTCGCGTTCGCCCCGGACGAGCCGCTGCTCGACCTCCTGCGGCGGATGCAGTCCGAGCGCGCGGCCGTCATGCCGTACGAGCACGTCGGGCTCGGGACGCTCCAGCAGGAGACCGGCCACCGTCGTCTGTTCGACACCCTGTTCGTGCTCCGCTCCGCCGACGGCGAGGACCGGGCCGCGGCGCTCCGGCAGCGGTACGGGATCACCGACGTGTCGAACGTGGACGGCACCCACTTCCCGCTCACCCTGATCGTGACACCCGAGACCCGGCTCAAGGTCACGCTGGCGGCCCGTCCCGATCTGTTCGACACGGAGGACGCCACCGCGATCCTCGGACGGTTCACGGCCGTCCTGGAGCGGCTCGCCGAGACCCTCGACGACGCTGCCGCCGCCACCGCCCGGACCGTCGACGTCGACCTGCTGCTGCCCGCCGAGCGCGCCGCTCTGCGCGCCGGCTGGGAAGCCGGCCGCGAGCCCGTTCCGAACGAGACCGTCGCCGACATGCTCGCCGACCAGGTCGCCCGCACCCCCGACGCGGTGGCCCTGGTCTTCGGCGAGCGAGCCCTGACGTACGCCGAACTGGACGCGCACATCAACCGGATCGCCCGGCTCCTGCTCGCCCGCGGCGCGGGCCCCGAGAAGGCCGTCGCGCTCGCCCTGCCCCGCTCCATCGACATGGTCGCCGCCCTGTTCGCCGTCCTGCGCACCGGCGCCGCCTACCTGCCGCTCGACCTCGACCACCCGGCCGACCGGCTCCGGCTGATGGCACAGGACACCGGACCTCTCTGCCTGGTGTCCACGACCGCCGTCGCGCCGACCCTGCGCGGCGACACCGGCCCTGTCGCCCCCGAGCTCCTCCTGGACGACGAGGCCGTGGCCGCCGAACTGACCGCCCTGCCCGGCAGCGAGATCACCGACGCCGAACGGCCCGCGTTCGCCCACGATGTGGCGGACCGCCTCGACCACCCGGCGTACATCATCTACACCTCCGGCTCGACCGGCCGGCCCAAGGGCGTCGTCACCCCCTACCGGGGCCTGACGAACATGCAGCTCAACCACCAGAGGGAGATCTTCGACCCGGCCATCGCCTCGGCGGGCGGGCGGCGGCTGCGCATCGCGCACACCGTCTCCTTCGCCTTCGACATGTCCTGGGAGGAGCTGCTCTGGCTCGTCGAGGGCCACGAGGTCCACGTCTGCGACGAGGAACTGCGCCGCGACGCCGAGGCGCTGGTCGCCTACTGCGACCGGCACTGCGTCGACGTGGTCAACGTGACCCCCACCTACGCCCAACTCCTCATCGAGGAAGGCCTGCTCGACCGGGACGAGACGACCGGGAAGCACCGCCCCGCGCTCGTCCTGCTCGGCGGGGAGGCCGTGTCGGACACGGTCTGGACCCGACTCCGCCGCACCGAGGGCACCTACGGCTACAACCTGTACGGCCCCACCGAGTACACGATCAACACGCTCGGCGGTTCCACCACCGACAGCGCCACCCCCACGGTCGGCATCCCCATCCGCAACACCCGCGCCCACATCCTGGACGCGATGCTGCGGCCGGTCCCGCCCGGCTGCCCCGGCGAGCTGTACATCGCCGGCACCGGCCTCGCCCGCGGCTACCACGACCGCCCCGGCCTGACCGCCGAGCGCTTCGTCGCCGATCCGTTCGGTGAGCCCGGCGAGCGGATGTACCGCACCGGAGACCTCGTACGGCAGCGCCCCGACGGCCTCCTCGACTTCCTCGGCCGCACCGACGACCAGGTCAAGATCCGCGGCTACCGCATCGAGCTGGGCGAGATATCCACCGCCCTGTCCGCGCACCCCGACGTCGCCCACGCGGCGGTCGTCGTGAACGAGAGCACCGGGACGAAGCGCCTGGTCGGCTACTTCGCTCCGGAAGAAGGCTCCGAGGCGGACGACGCCCTGATCCAGCGGCTGCGCGAGCACCTGAAGGCCGGTCTGCCCGACTACATGGTCCCCACCGCGCTCGTCCCCGTGGACACGCTCCCGATCACCGTCAACGGCAAGCTCGACGTCAAGGCCCTGCCCGCCCCGGACTTCGCCGGCACCGGCACCAGCCGCCCGCCCCGCACCCCGCGCGAGGAGACGCTCTGCGCGCTCTTCGCCGAAGTCCTGGGTCTGGCGGAGGGCAGCGTCGGCATCGACAGCGACTTCTTCGAACTCGGCGGCCACTCGCTGCTCGCCACCCGTCTCGTCAGCCGCGCCCGCACCGCCCTCGACGCCGAACTCGCCATCCGTGACCTGTTCGAGGCACCCACCGTCGCCGAACTCGTGGAGCGCACCGCCGCCTCGCACGGCGCCGCCCGCCCGGCACTGACGGCGGCGGAGCGGCCCGACGAGCTGCCGCTCTCGCACGCCCAGCAGCGGCTGTGGGTCATCCAGCAGATCGAGTGCACCTCGGCCGCGTACAACTTCCCGCTGGTCATGCGGCTGCGCGGCCACCTCGACATCGAGGCGTGGGGGACCGCCCTCGCCGATGTGACGGCGCGGCACGAAGCCCTGCGGACGGTGTTCGTGGAAACCGACGGCCAGGCCGTCCAGCGCGTGCTCCCCGCCCACGAGGCGCGGCCGGTGGTGGAACGGCTGCACGCCAGGGAGGACCAGGTGCCCGCGCTCGTCGAGAACGCCGTCAACCGGCCGTTCGACCTCGCCACCGAGCTTCCGCTGCGCGCCACGGTCGTCGACCTGGCGCCCGAGGACCACGTCGTCGTCCTGCTGCTGCACCACATCACCACCGACGAGTGGTCGGACCGCCCCTTCCTCCGCGACCTGGCCACCGCCTACGCGGCCCGCGTCTCCGGTACCGCACCGGACTGGGAGCCGCTGCCCGTCCAGTACGCCGACTACGCCCTGTGGCAGCAGCGTCTGCTCGGTGATCCGGCCGAGGCGGACAGCCTCGCCGCCCGACAGCTGGAGTACTGGCGCACGACCCTGGACGGCGCCCCCGAGGAGCTGGAACTGCCCACGGACCGGCCCCGACCGGCGCGGCCGGCCTTCTCCGGCGCCGAACTGGACATCGCGTTCGACGCCGACGTCCACGAGGGGCTGAAGCGGCTCGCCCGCGAGACCGGGGCCAGCATGTTCATGGTGGTGCACGCGGCCGTGGCCGCCCTGCTCCACCGCATGGGCGCCGGTACGGACATCCCCCTCGGCTCGCCCATCGCGGGGCGCGGCGACGAGGCCCTCGACAACCTGGTCGGGTTCTTCGTCAACACGCTCGTGCTGCGCACCGACCTGAGCGGCGACCCGAGCTTCACCGAGCTGGTCGCACGGGTCCGGGAGACCGACCTGGCCGCGTTCTCGCACGCGGACGTGCCGTTCGAGTCCGTGGTCGAGAAGCTCAACCCGACCCGCTCCCTCTCCCGCAACCCGCTGTTCCAGGTGATGGTCGGCTACCACGCCCGCACAGGCGACGGACTGGAACTGCCCGGCCTCCACGCCGACTACGTACCGTTCCGCATCCACTCGGCCAAGTTCGACCTGGTGTTCAGCTTCACCGAGCACATCCCTGCCGACGGCGGCACCGGTTCCCTGGGCTGCCGCCTGGAGTTCGCCACGGAGCTGTTCGACCACCGGACCGCCGAGCGCCTCGCCGACCGCCTCCAGAGCCTCGTCGCGGCCCTCGTCGCCGCACCCGAGCAGCCCGTCTCGACGGCGGAGATCCTCGGCGACGACGAGCGGCGGCTGGTCCTGGAGGGCTTCAACGCCACGGCCCGTGAGGTCGACGAGGAGTCCTTCCCGGCCCTGTTCGCGCAGCGGCTCGCGGAGCGCCCCGACACGGTCGCCGTCGTCGACCGCGACCGGTCCGTCACGTACGCGGAGCTCGACGCCCGCGCCAACCGCCTCGCCCGGCTCCTCGCCGCGCGCGGTGCCGGCACCGAGAGCGTGGTCGGCGTGGCCGTGCCCCGCTCGGCCGACATGGTCGCCACGGTGCTCGCCGCGCTGAAGCTCGGCGCCGCGTTCCTGCCGCTGGACCTGGTCCACCCGGCCGACCGCCTCACGTACATGATCGAGGACTCCCGGGCCGCCCTCGTGGTCGGCACCGAGCCGGTCGCGGGCAAGATCCCCGAGGTCGCGGGCGCTCCGGTGGTGCC
>NZ_JBHJTL010000152.1:0-11055 GCF_042264065.1 Streptomyces sp. NPDC056222
CCTCAACACATCGCCCCGGCCCTCCGCCGTACTCACGCCACGCCTACTTCTTGCGGCCGCGCTTCTCGCGGACGCGGACGGAGATGTGGATGGGGGTGCCCTCGAAGCCGAACTCCTCGCGCAGCCGTCGCTCGACGAAGCGGCGGTAGCCGGCCTCGAGGAAGCCGGAGGCGAAGAGCACGAACCGGGGCGGCTTGGTGCCCGCCTGCGTACCGAAGAGGATGCGGGGCTGCTTGCCGCCACGGATCGGGTGCGGGTGGGCGGCGACCAGCTCGCCGAGGAAGGCGTTCAGCCGGCCGGTGGGGACACGGGTCTCCCAGCCGGCGAGCGCGGTCTCGATGGCCGGGACGAGCTTGTCCATGTGACGGCCGGTCTTGGCGGAGACGTTGACCCGGGGCGCCCAGGAGACCTGCTGCATCTCGGTCTCGATCTCGCGCTCCAGGTAGTAGCGCCGCTCCTCGTCGAGCTCGTCCCACTTGTTGTACGCGATGACGAGCGCGCGGCCCGACTCGACCGCCATGGTGATGATGCGCTGGTCCTGGACCGAGATGTTGTCGGTGGTGTCGATCAGGACGACCGCGACCTCGGCCTTCTCGACCGCGGCGGCGGTCCGCAGGGAGGCGTAGTAGTCCGCGCCCTCCTGGAGGTGGACCTTCTTGCGGATACCGGCGGTGTCCACGAACTTCCAGGTCTTGCCACCGAGCTCGATCAGCTCGTCGACCGGGTCGCGGGTGGTGCCTGCCAGCTCGTTGACGACCACGCGGTCCTCGTTGGCGACCTTGTTCAGGAGCGAGGACTTGCCGACGTTCGGGCGGCCGATGAGGGCGATGCGGCGGGGGCCACCGATCGCGTTGCCGAAGGTCTGCGCGGGGGCCTCGGGCAGGGCCTCCAGGACGGCGTCGAGCATGTCGCCCGTACCGCGGCCGTGCAGCGAGGAGACCGGGTACGGCTCTCCGAGACCGAGCGACCACAGGGCGGTGGCATCGGCCTCGCCGGAGGGGCCGTCGACCTTGTTGGCGCAGAGCACGACGGGCTTGCCGGCCCGGCGCAGCAGCTTGACGACGGCCTCGTCGGTGTCGGTGGCGCCGACGGTGGCGTCCACGACGAAGACACAGGCGTCGGCCGCCTCGATGGCGTACTCGGCCTGGGCGGCGACGGAGGCGTCGATGCCGAGGACGTCCTGCTCCCAGCCGCCGGTGTCGACGACCTTGAAGCGGCGGCCGGCCCACTCGGCCTCGTAGGTGACGCGGTCGCGGGTGACGCCGGGCTTGTCCTCGACGACGGCCTCACGGCGGCCGATGATCCGGTTCACCAGGGTCGACTTGCCGACATTGGGGCGGCCGACGACGGCGAGGACGGGGAGCGGGCCGTGCCCTGCCTCCTCGATCGCGCCTTCGACCTCCTCGATGTCGAAGCCCTCTCCCGCGGCGAGCTCCATGAACTCCGCGTACTCGGCGTCGCCAAGTGCCCCGTGGTCGTGCTGGTCGTTCATGAAGTCCGTTCCTTGATCATTCGTGGTCGGTGGGTGCGAACCCACTACTCAGAGTCTCACTCAGCGCCCGGTGAGGCGCCTGGCGTTCTTCAGGTGGGCGGTCAGCCGCTCCTGAATGCGTACGGTGGCGTCGTCCAGCGCCTTGCGGGTGCGCCGGCCGCTGCCGTCGCCGGTCTCGAAGGCGTCACCGAAGACGACGTCGACACGGGCGCGCAGCGGAGGCAGTGCCTTGACCAACCGTCCGGGGCGGTCGGAGCTTCCCAGCACGGCGACCGGGACGATCGGCGCGCCGCTGCGGACGGCGAAGTAGGCGAGGCCGGCACGCAGGGAGGCGAAGTCGCCCTCGCCACGGGTGCCCTCGGGGAAGATCCCGAGGACGCCGCCGTGCTCCAGGACGGCCAGGGCGTTGCCTATGGCGTTCCGGTCCGTGCTGTGGCGGTCCACCTTGAGCTGCCCGATGCCCTCCAGGAAGGTCCCGAGGGGCCCCACGAACGCTTCCTTCTTGATCAGGAAGTGCACGGGACGGGGGGCGGTGCCCATGAGCATGGGGCCGTCGATGTTGTGCGCGTGGTTGACGGCGAGGATGACGGGGCCGGAGGCCGGCACCCGCCACGCGCCGAGGACGCGCGGCTTCCACAGGCCGTACATCAGCCCGATGCCGATGCCGCGCCCGACGGCGGCGCCCCGCTCGGAGGGCTGGGTCACTTCGCGGCCGTCCTCTTCTCCTCCACCAGGGTCACGACGCACTCGATGACCTGGTCCAGGGTGAGGTCCGTGGTGTCGACCTCGACGGCGTCGTCGGCCTTGGCGAGCGGGGAGGTCTTACGGCTGGAGTCCGCTGTGTCCCGCTTGATCAGGGCCTGCTGGGTGGCGGCCACGTCGACGCCCTTGAGCTCGCCGGAGCGGCGGGCCGCACGGGCCTCGGGGGACGCGGTGAGGAAGATCTTGAGGTCGGCGTCCGGCAGGACCGTGGTGCCGATGTCACGGCCTTCGACCACGATGCCGCCCTCGGCGTTCCTGGCGATGGACCGCTGGAGCTCGGTGATCAGGGCCCGCACCTCGGGGACGGCGCTGACGGCGCTGACCTTGGAGGTGACCTCTTCGGTACGGATGGGCCCGGCGGCGTCGGCCCCGTCGACGGTGATCGTCGGGCGGGCCGGGTCGGTGCCGGAGACGATGACGGGCTTGGCGGAGGCGTTCGCGACGGCATCGGCGTCGTTCACGTCGACGCCGTTGCTGATCATCCACCAGGTGATCGCCCGGTACTGCGCGCCGGTGTCCAGGTAGCTCAGCCCCAGCTTGGCGGCAACCGCCTTCGAGGTGCTCGACTTGCCCGTGCCGGAGGGCCCGTCGATGGCGACGATCACGGATTCCACGGTGGGGAACACCTTCCTGGGGTGAGCGGTGCAGGCCTCGCGGGATGCGGGGGGCCACCACAAGGTTACCGACTGGCGACCACCCGTTCGGCCCCCACCGTCGCGGGCAGCCGTTTCCGCGGGCCGGGGCCCCCTCCGGGACGGAGTCCGGGGTACCCTCGGCCCGCCCGGCCCGAGCGCCCGGACCCAGCGCCTGACCCGAACACCTGGCCCGAGCCACCGGCCCCTGCGCCGCTAGCTCGTCCTGAGCGCCCAGCCCCGTTCCTTCAGCGCCTCGCCGAGGACCGGCGCCGCCGAGGGGGTCACCATCAGCTGGACCAGACCCGCCTGCTGGCCGGTCGCATGCTCGATGCGGACGTCCTCGACGTTGACGCCCGCCCGGCCCGCGTCCGCGAAGATGCGGGCGAGCTCGCCGGGCTGGTCGCTGATGAGGACGGCGACGGTCTCGTACTGTGCCGGCGCCGCGCCGTGCTTGCCCGGGACCCGGGCGCGCCCCGCGTTGCCGCGGCGCAGGACGTCCTCGACGCCGCTCGTGCCCTCCCGGCGCTTGTCCTCGTCCGAGGACTCGAGGGAGCGGAGCGCCCGGACCGTCTCGTCCAGGTCGGCGGCGACGCCCGCGAGGACGTCCGCGACCGGCCCCGGGTTCGCCGACAGGATCTCGACCCACATGCGCGGGTCCGAGGCCGCGATCCGGGTGACGTCACGGATGCCCTGCCCACACAGCCGTACCGCCGTCTCGTCCGCCTCCTCGAGGCGCGCCGCGACCATCGACGACACGAGCTGTGGGGTGTGGGAGACGAGCGCGACCGCGCGGTCGTGGGCGTCCGCGTCCATGACGACCGGGACGGCGCGGCAGAGCGCGACCAGTTCCAGGGCCAGGTTGAGGACCTCGGTGTCGGTGTCACGGCCGGGCGTGAGGACCCACGGACGTCCCTCGAAGAGGTCCGCCGTCGCCGCCAGCGGGCCGGAGCGCTCCTTCCCGGACATCGGGTGCGTCCCGATGTACGCGGTGAGGTCGAGGCCCAGCTCCTCCAGCTCGCGCTTCGGGCCGCCCTTGACGCTCGCCACGTCCAGGTAGCCGCGCGCGAGACCGCCCCGGATCGCCTCGGCGAGCGTGGTCGCCACATGGGCCGGGGGTACGGCGATGATCGCGAGGTCGACGGGGCCCTCGGGCACGTCGTCCGTGCCGGCGCCGAGCGCCGCGGCCGTACGGGCGCGGGCCGGGTCGTGGTCGCGGAGGTGGACGGCGATGCCCCGCCCCGCGAGGGCGAGCGCCGCCGAGGTGCCGATCAGGCCGGTTCCGATGACGAGTGCGGTTCTCACCGGGCGCCGTCCTCGCGCGGGGCGTCCGCGGCCACGAGGGACTCCGCGTACGTCGGCCTCTCGACCTGCCCGTACGTGTGTCCGGCCTCGTCCCTTGTCGGCAGGCCGCCGCCTCGGACCGCTCGTACCGCCACCTGATGCTCCTTACCCGACCTGCGAAACCTTGCGAGTGTGTTCCGATCAGCCTAGTCAGCAGGGCGGACACACCGTCACCGGCGACCGCCCTCCGAGACGCGGGGGTCGCCGGCACGCCGGGCCGGTGTCAGAGGTTCTGCCGGCGGATGAGGTCCTCCAGCGACTCACCGCCCTGCGGCAGCGAACCGCTCGGAGTCAGCTTGTCCACGACCTGCGGCAGCGACCTGGCGATCTCGTCGGCGGCCTCCCGGGGGCTGACACCGGCGTCCTGCGCGACCTTCTGCAGGGTGTCGTCCGGCAGGGCCTGGGCGATCTCCGGACCGCTGACCGGCTGGTTCTGCCCGGTACCGA
This sequence comes from Streptomyces sp. NPDC056222, assembly GCF_042264065.1. Lineage (NCBI taxonomy): Bacteria > Bacillati > Actinomycetota > Actinomycetes > Kitasatosporales > Streptomycetaceae > Streptomyces > Streptomyces sp. NPDC056222. The sequence goes on from NZ_JBHJTL010000152.1 coordinate 4,678, forward strand.
CCCAGGACTGCGCCTGGTCGACGAGGCCCGAGCGCGTCAGCATGTCCATCAGACCGCCGAGAGGGTTGCCGCCGTCGGTGCCGCCCTTGCCGGCCGTCAGGGCGCCGAGCAGGGACCCGAGGATGTCGCCGCCGCCGGTGCTCTGCCCGGTGCCGCTTCCTCCGAGGAGGCCGCCGAGGAGACCGCCGAGATCGTTACCCGCCATCGCTCTGCCTTTCGTCCGGTACGGAACACGGCCAATGTCACGCAAACCAGACAGTGCCGCCACTCGGGGTGTTCGGCGTGCGCGGCGGCCGCGATACAACTGTCGGCATGCTGCTGCACGTCGTACCGCTGGACGAATGGTCCGCCGATCCCGAACTCCCCTACGCGCCGCCGTCGCTGGCCTCGGAAGGGTTCGTCCACTGCTCGCCGGACGAGACGGCCGCGCTGATCGTCGCCGACGCGCACTACCGGGGTGTGCACGGCCCGCTGCTCGTCCTCGTCCTGGACGAGTCCCGGCTGAGCGCGGAGATCCGCTGGGAGGGGTCGGAGGACGTGCTGTTCCCGCATGTGTACGGGCCGATCGAGCGGGCGGCCGTCACGGCCGTCCTGGAGGTGCGCCGGGACGCGGACGGCCGTGCGAGGGAGCTGACGCCCTGGGTCTAGGCGTGTTTGCGAGCCACCGGAGGGGTGCGCCACCAAGCTGTACGCCATGAATCCACAAGCCACGCCCCGCCGTACCGTGCTGCTGGCCGGTGCGGGTTCCGCCGCAGCCCTGGCCACCGGCTGCGGCTCGGACGGAGACGGCGACGCGACCGCCTCGCCGACGCCCCCGGACACCACGGCACCCACGGCGTCGGAGCCCGAGACATCGCCCACGACCGAGCCGACCTCCGAGGCCGCCGGGGAGGAGCTCACCGAGACCGCCGACATCCCGGTCGGCGGGGGCACGATCTTCAAGGACGAGAAGGTCGTCGTCACCCAGCCCACGGCCGGGGACTTCAAGGCGTTCTCGGCGATCTGCACCCATCAGGGCTGCATCGTCGCCAAGGTCGAGAACGGCACGATCGACTGCGCCTGCCACGGCTCCAAGTTCCGTATCACGGACGGCTCGGTGGTCAACGGCCCGGCCACGCGCCCGCTCCCGGCCGAGGAGATCACCGTGTCCGGGGACTCGATCAGCCTCGCGTAACCTGTCGCGCATGACTCCGACGGACCTGGTGCGCGACCACACGATCTACTCCTGCGTCATGGGGTCGCGCGCTTTCGGTCTGGACACCGAGGGGAGCGACACCGACCGCCGAGGCGTCTTCCTCGCCCCCACTCCGCTCTTCTGGCGCTTCGACAAGCCGCCGGCGCATGTCGAGGGGCCGGGTGAGGAGCAGTTCAGCTGGGAGCTGGAGCGCTTCTGCGAGCTGGCCCTGCGCGCCAACCCCAACGTGCTGGAGTGCCTGCACTCCCCCGTGGTCGAGCACATCGACGACACGGGCCGCGAACTCGTCGCGCTGCGTGAGGCGTTCCTCTCCCGGCAGGCGCACCAGACCTTCGTGCGGTACGCGGGCGGTCAGCGCAAGAAGCTCGACGCGGACGTCCGCCAGTACGGGGAGCCGCGCTGGAAGCACGCCATGCATCTGCTGCGGCTGCTGATGAGCTGCCGCGATCTGCTGCGGACCGGCGAGCTGACGATCCACGTCGGCGACGAGCGCGAACGCCTCCTCGCGGTGAAGCGCGGCGAGGTCCCCTGGCCCGAGGTCGAGTCCTGGATGACCCTCCTCACGGAGGAGGCCGACAAGGCCTCCACCACGAGCCCTCTCCCGGCGGCCCCGGACCACGCGCGCGTCCAGGACTTCCTGATCCGCGCCCGTCGCGTCTCAGCGCTGAGCGTGCTCTAGCCGGGTCCGTACGACGAAGTCGTGCAGCGCGTCGTGGGCACCCGGGGCGTCCCCGAGCCCCGAGGCGCCCTGCGCCGCGTCCAGGACTCCGTGCAGCGCCTCCACGTCCGCGCGGACACGCCCCGGATCCACCTCGGCCGGCCCGTGCTCGGCCGCCGCCTTCGCCGCGATCAGCTCCGACACGTACGCGGGAGCCTCCGGCACCTCCCCCACCAGCGTGGGCAGATGCGCCTGGATCTCGCCCGCACGCATCAGATGGATGCCGGTGAGCAGTGCCCGGAAGGTGTAGAGCAGCGGCTTCAGCTCCTCCGTCTTCCCGAAGAGGCGCCACTGTGTCGCGGCGAACCCACGGTAGTGGTGCGCGTGGTGGGTGGTGAGAACGTCCGGCACCAGGGAGACCAGCTCGGCGTGGGCATCCGAGGTGTGGGCCACCAGCGGGGAGAGCAGTTGCTCCAGTACGTAACCGTTGCGCCGCAGCATGAGCCGGACGAACTTCCGCAGGTCGTGCGTGACGAGGTCCATCTCCACGCCGTCCCGGTCCCACATCCGGGACCGGGTCTCCTCCGGTTCGCGCAGCCCGATCAACCCCTCCACCGACAGCAGATGGACACCCCTCAGGTCCACGTCCGAGTCCCGGGACGGGAATCCGTACAGATGCGCGCCGGAGACGGTGGCGAAGACCAGCGGATCGGGCTGTTCCGCCACGACGGCGGAGAGGTCGGCTTCGGGTACGAGAGCTACGGTCATGGCCCAAGCTTCCCAGGGCGCTGTCAGGCGTCCCAGAGGGCGCCCAGCGCCACCAGCTCGCTGTGGTGCTCGATCCGCTCCTCCCACTCCTTCGGCCATGCGCCGGCGCCCAGGTGGGCGCCCGCGAACGCGCCCGCGAGGCAGGCGATCGAGTCCGAGTCGCCGCGGGTGCAGGCGGCGCGGCGGAGGGCCGTGAGCGGGTCCTCGGGGAAGAGCAGGAAGCAGAGGAGGCCGGTGGCCAGGGCCTCTTCGGCGATCCAGCCGTCGCCCGTGTACGTGCAGGGGTCGAGCTCCGGGTCCGCCGTGCGCTGGACGGCGTCCAGCTTCTCCAGGACCGCCAGGCACTCGTCCCAGCCGCGCTCGATGAAGTGCCGGGCCGAGGGGTCCTGGGAGCGGGTCCAGAGGTCGCCGAGCCAGGCCTCGCGGTAGACGGAGCGGTTCTCGTAGGCGTACGAGCGCAGGTGGCCCACCAGCCCTGTCGGCTCGATGCCCTGGGCGAGCAGATGCACGGCGCGGGCCGTCAGGTCGGAGGCGGCCAGCGCGGTCGGGTGGCCGTGGGTGAGCGCGGACTGCAGCTGGGCGGCGCCGGACCGCTGCTCGTCGCTCAGGCCGGGTACGAGGCCGATGGGCGCGACCCGCATGTTCGCGCCGCAGCCCTTGGAGTGGATCTGGCTGGCGTCCTGCCAGGCACGGTCGCTGTCGAGGAGCGCACAGGCGCGCAGACACGTGTTCCCCGGCGCCCGGTTGTTCTCCGGGGAGTGGTACCAGTCGACGAACTCCTCGCGGACCGGCCGGGCGAGGCGCTGCGGGGCGAGCACGCCCCGGTCCATCGCCGTGCGGATGCCGCGGGCGAAGGCGAGGGTCATCTGCGTGTCGTCGGTGACGTACGCCATGCCCTGCTTCTCGCCGGGCAGTTCCATCTCCCGCCACGGCCCGAACTTCGCCAGGATCGCCGGCACGTCGTTGAACTCGGTCGGGAAGCCGAGCGCGTCGCCGAGCGCCAGCCCGATCAGGGAGCCGGTGGCGGCCTGCTTGGTGGTCATGGGGTGGATCGTCCTTCCGGTCGCAGCAGTGGCGGGTGCAGGGCCGTGGCCTCGCCCGCCCGGTAGAGAGCGGCCGGTTTCCCCCGTCCGCCGGTGAGGCGCGGCGGCCCTTCGACGGCCTGGACGAAGCCGGGCGTGGAGAGGACCTTGCGCCTGAAGTTGGGGCGGTCGAGGTCGACGCCCCAGACCGCCTCGTACACCTGTCGCAGCTCGCCGAGGGTGAAATCGGGCGGGCAGAAGGCGGTGGCGAGACAGGTGTACTCGAGTTTGGCGCCGACCCGTTCGTGTGCGTCGGCGAGGATCCGGTCGTGGTCGAAGGCGAGCGGCCCGTAGGTCGCCTGTGTCCCGTACGGCATCCACTGCGCCCGCGCCGCGTCGCCGCCGCCGCGCGGCTCGGGGGCGTTCGGGACGAGCGCGGCGAAGGCGACAGAGACGACCCGCATCCTGGGGTCGCGGTCCGGTTCGCTGTACGTCCGCAGTTGCTCGAGGTGGAGTCCGGAGACGGTGTCCACGGACAGGCCGGTCTCCTCGGCCAGTTCGCGGCGGGCCGCGACCTCGGCGGACTCCCGGGGCAGTACGAATCCGCCGGGCAGCGCCCATGCCCCGGCGTACGGCTCCTGGCCCCGCTCGACGAGCAGGACGTGCAGGCGGTCCTCGCGCAGGGTGAAGACGGCGAGGTCGACGGTGACGGCGAAGGGCTCGAAGGCGTGGCGGTCGTAGCCCCCGGGTGCCTGGTGAGGGTTCATCGGCGCTCCGGCAGGGGGTCGGCGAGGTCCCAGCCCTCGGCGAGCAGCGCGTCCACGGCGGCGACGGCCGCCGCGAGCCGCTCCTCGTGCGGTCCGCTCAGGACGGCGGTCCGGCGGCCCGTGTGGGCGAGTTGGGTGAGGAAGCGGGCGGTCATCCAGGGCCGCAGGTGCTCCCCGTCGCGCAGTCCGTCGTCCTCGAAGTCGACGCCCCGGTGGTCGGTGAGCAGCCAGAGGTGCTGCCGGCCGTGGGCGGCGATCTCACCGACGGCGGGGCTGGTGGTGCCCATGTACCGCTCGTGCCAGATGGTGGTGGCGAAGGCGTCGGTGTCGCAGAAGAGCACGGGCGATCCGGCGCGCGCGGCCTCCTCCTCCAGTTCGGCCTGGCGCAGCGCGATCAGCGGGAAGTCCTCGGTGTGGAAGGTGACGTCTTCCCAGCCCGCCTCGGGGCGCGCGTCGCGCAGTTCGGCGAGCTTGAGTTCGCTGAACTCGCGCCCGTACTCCGGTACGTAGCGGGTTCGGGCCCAGACGCCGCCGCGGTTCCGGTAGTGCTCGGCCAGGGCGCGGGCCATGGTGGTGGTGCCGGTGGACTCGGCGCCGAGGACGACGACGCGCCGGGTGAGCGCGGCCCGTACCGGAGCTTCCAGGTGGTCCCAGCATCCGACGGGGTCCTTGCGGACGGCGGTACCGGAGACGGGGAAGAGCGTGCGGTCCGGGTCGACGCAGACGGCTTCGGCTCCGAAGCGGCGGCCGAGCTCCTCGCCGTACGGCTCCGAGGTGAAGACGGCGTCGACCTGTTCGGGTACCGCGGCCCGGAAGACGGCCATGTGGGCGGCCCACACATCGGGGTCGTGGAGGTCGACGGGGATGTCGTCGACGGCGCCGACGACCAGGGAGTCGGGGTGGATCTCCCGCATCCAGGCGACCCGTTCGGCGAGCGGTACGGATTCGACGGAGGAGGCGCAGACGAGCACGGTGAGGCGCTCGCAGCGGTCGCGGGCGGTGCGGACGAGATGGTGGTGTCCGGCGTGCGGCGGATAGAACTTGCCGAGGACCAGGCCGTGTCCGTAGCGCTTCATGCCGCCACCTCCACGGCAGGGGCGCGCCGCTGCGTGAGGTCACGACTCCAGCCGCGCAGGCCGAGGACGCAGAGGGTCATGAAGCCGACGTACAGCAGGGAGGTCAGGTAGAGCTCCTTGTACGCGTACAGGGGCACGTACACGATGTCGGCGGCGATCCAGAGCCACCAGGACTCCAGGCGCTTCCGGCACTGGCCGTAGGTCGCCATCAGGGAGAGCGCGGTCGTCAGGGCGTCCCAGAAGGGGACGGTCGAGTCGGTGGCGCGGTCGAGCAGCAGGGTGAGCGCCACGGTCCCCACCACCCCCGTCGTGAGCAGCCATGTCCACTCGGTGCGCGAGGTGCGGCGCACCGGGAGGGTGTCGGAGCCTGGTCCACCCCCGTGGGTCCAGGTCCACCAGCCGTACACGGCGAGGGTGATGAAGACGATCTGGAGGCCGGCGTCGGCGTACAGGCCCGCCTGCGAGAAGAGCAGGATGAAGAGGAGGTTGTTGGCGATGCCGATGGGCCAGTTGGCGATGTGCTGGCGGGCGACGAGCCAGACGCAGAGCGCACCGCTGCCGAAGCCGAGCACTTCGGTCCAGCTGACCGGGGTGTCCAGGACGGTGAAGAGCGGTTGCCGCAGGGGTTCGAGCAGGTTCGCGAGGCTCACGCCCGCCTCCTTAAGAGTCATGATGACTATAAAGTGCGGCGGACCTCGACCACAAGTACGAACGCGCGTGATCGAACGCTCGGGTACGAACGCGTACGTACACCGCCCACGCGAAGAAGCCCGGGTCCCCCCGCGGGCGGGGACGGGCGTGTTAGTGGTGCGGCGGGGGGGGGCGAACAGGCGACATGCATCAAAATCAAGCCGTCCAAGGTGGTGGGGGGGGCTGTTTTAAACAAAAACGA
>NZ_JBHJTL010000153.1:0-10989 GCF_042264065.1 Streptomyces sp. NPDC056222
GCCCCTGAAGGCTCCTCCGAGAGGCCTCCTGTGGGCGCGTCTCCGAGGGGTCCCCTGAGCGTTCCCCCGGGGAGCGTCCGACGACTGGCTGACCGGACTGTTCACCGCCGCCCAGCCGCCACGAGGGGTGGCGCTCGTCGCCGTCGGCGGCTACGGGCGCGGTGAACTCTCCCCGCGCAGCGACCTCGACCTGCTGCTCCTGCACGACGGAACCGCCGACGCGGGCACCATCGCCACCCTCGCCGACCGGATCTGGTACCCGGTCTGGGACCTGGGCCTCGCCCTGGACCACTCCGTGCGCACCCCCGCCGAGGCACGCAAGACCGCCGGGGACGACCTCAAGGTCCAGCTCGGGCTCCTCGACGCCCGGGCCGTCGCCGGCGACCACGGCCTCGTCGCCGGACTGCGGACCGCCGTCCTCGCCGACTGGCGCAACCAGGCACCCAGGCGGCTCCCCGAGCTCGACGCGCTGTGCCGGGAGCGGGCCGAGCGCATGGGGGAGCTGCAGTTCCTCCTCGAACCCGATCTGAAAGAGGCCAGGGGAGGGCTCCGCGACGCCCAGGTCCTGCGCGCCGTCGCCGCCTCCTGGCTCGCCGACGCCCCACGGGAAGGCCTGGACGGCGCCCGTCGCCGCCTCCTCGACGCCCGCGACGCCCTGCACCTCGCCACCGGCCGGGCCACCGACCGGCTCGCCCTCCAGGAACAGGACGCCGTCGCCGAAGAGCTGGGCCTCCTCGACGCCGACACCCTGCTGCGCGAGGTGTACGAGTCCGCGCGGATCATCTCCTACGCCACCGACGTCACCTGGCGCGAGGTCAACCGCGTCCTCAAGGCCCGCTCGGCCCGGCCCAGGCTGCGCACCATCCTGGGCGGCAGGTCCGGCACGAAGCCGCCCGTCGAACGCACCCCGCTCGCCGAAGGCGTGGTGGAGATGGACGGCGAGGTCGTCCTCGCCCTCAGCGCCAAACCCGAACGGGACTCCGTACTCCCGCTGCGGGCCGCCGCCGCGGCCGCCCAGTCCGGGCTCCCCCTCTCCCTGCACGCCGTCCGCAGGCTCGCGGCCACCGCCAAGCCGCTGCCGGTGCCCTGGCCCGCCGAGGCCCGCGAGGAACTGGTCACTCTGCTCGGCGCCGGGGAGCCGACCGTGCCCGTCTGGGAGGCCCTGGAAGCCGAAGGGCTGATCACCCGGCTCCTGCCGGACTGGGAACGCGTCCGCTGCCGCCCGCAGCGCAACCCCGTCCACACCTGGACCGTCGACCGGCACCTCGTCGAGACCGCCGTCCGTGCGTCCTCGCTCACCCGCCGGGTCGGCCGACCCGACCTGCTGCTCGTCGCCGCGCTCCTGCACGACATCGGCAAGGGCTGGCCGGGCGACCACGCCGTGGCCGGTGAGACCATCGCCCGGGACGTCGCCACCCGGATCGGCTTCGACCGCGCCGACGTCGCCGTCATCGCCACCGTCGTACGCCACCACCTGCTGCTCGTCGAGACCGCGACCCGCCGCGACCTCGACGACCCCGCCACCGTACGGTCCGTCGCCTCCGCCGTCGGGACGCAGGGCGCACTGGAACTGCTGCACGCCCTCACCGAGGCCGACGCGCTGGCCACCGGACCGGCCGCCTGGTCCTCCTGGCGCGCCTCGCTCGTCGCCGACCTCGTCAAACGCGTCGGCGCCGTCCTCGCGGGAGAGCCCGAACCGGAACCGGAACCTGCCGCCCCGAGCGCGGAGCATGAACGCCTCGCGGTCGAGGCACTACGCACCGGGGAGCCCGCCCTCGCCCTCCACACCCAGCCGGAGACCGAGCCCCAGGACGGCGAACCGGAACCCGTCGGTGTCGAACTCCTCATCGCCCTGCCCGACCAGCCGGGCGTCCTGCCGGCCGTCGCCGGCGTCCTCGCCCTGCACCGGCTGACCGTACGCGCCGCCGACCTGCGCGCCATCGAGCTCCCCACCGAGCTCGGCCCCGGAGCCGTCCTCGTACTGAACTGGCGCGTCGCCGCCGAGTACGGATCACTGCCCCAGGCCGCCCGGCTCCGCGCCGACCTCGTACGGACCCTCGACGGCAGCCTGGACATCCGCGCACGGCTGGCCGAACGGGAGGCCGCCTACCCCCGGCGACGCGGCGTCACCGCCCCGCCGCCCCGCGTCACCGTCGCCGCCGCCGACTCCCGGCTCGCCACCGTCATCGAGGTCCGCGCCCAGGACGCCCCCGGCCTGCTGCACCGCATCGGCCGGGCCCTGGAGGGCGCCGACGTCCGAGTCAGGAGCGCCCATGTCTCCACCCTGGGCGCCAACGCCGTGGACACCCTCTACGTGACCCGCCCCGACGGCTCCCTCCTGCCCGACGAAGAGGCCTCCGACCTGGCCCGGGCCCTGGAGGGCGCGCTGCGGTGAGAGCGTCCCGCCCCCGCCCGTTTCGACGGGCGGGGGCACGCACTTCGACCGGGCAGATACCCTGGAGGGCAATCCGTCCGCCCGCCCCCGACACCGAGGATCCGCGACCGCCGTGTTCGATACCCTCTCCGACCGCCTTGCAGCGACATTCAAGAATCTCCGGGGCAAGGGGCGCCTGTCCGAGGCGGACATCGACGCCACCGCGCGCGAGATCCGTATCGCCCTCCTCGAGGCGGACGTCGCCCTGCCCGTCGTCCGGGCGTTCATCAAGCAGGTCAAGGAGCGGGCCGCCGGCGCCGAGGTCTCCCAGGCGCTGAACCCCGCCCAGCAGGTCATCAAGATCGTCAACGAGGAGCTCATCGGCATCCTCGGCGGCGAGACCCGGCGCCTGCGGTTCGCCAAGACCGCGCCGACCGTGATCATGCTCGCCGGTCTCCAGGGTGCCGGTAAGACCACCCTCGCCGGAAAGCTCGGTCTCTGGCTCAAGGGCCAGGGCCACTCCCCGCTGCTCGTCGCCTGTGACCTCCAGCGCCCCAACGCCGTCACCCAGCTCGGCGTCGTCGCCGAGCGTGCTGGCGTGGCGTTCTACGGCCCGCAGCCGGGCAACGGCGTCGGCGACCCGGTCCAGGTCGCGAAGGACTCGATCGAGTACGCGCGGACCAAGATGTACGACGTCGTCATCGTCGACACCGCCGGCCGCCTCGGCATCGACCAGGAGCTGATGCAGCAGGCCGCGGACATCCGCGACGCCGTCAGCCCCGACGAGGTCCTCTTCGTCGTCGACGCCATGATCGGTCAGGACGCGGTCAACACCGCCGAGGCCTTCCGCGACGGCGTCGGCTTCGACGGCGTCGTGCTCTCCAAGCTCGACGGCGACGCCCGAGGCGGTGCCGCGCTCTCCATCGCGCACGTCACCGGCCGGCAGATCATGTTCGCCTCCAACGGCGAGAAGCTGGACGAGTTCGACGCGTTCCACCCGGACCGCATGGCGTCCCGCATCCTCGGCATGGGCGACATGCTCTCGCTCATCGAGAAGGCCGAGCAGACCTTCAGCCAGGAAGAGGCCGCCAAGATGGCCTCCAAGCTGGCGTCCAAGAAGGGGCAGGAGTTCACGCTCGACGACTTCCTGGCCCAGATGGAGCAGGTCCGCAAGATGGGCTCCATCAGCAAGCTCCTCGGAATGCTGCCCGGCATGGCGCAGATGAAGGAGCAGATCAACAACATCGACGAGCGGGACGTCGACCGCACGGCCGCGATCATCAAGTCGATGACCCCGGGCGAGCGCCACGACCCGACCATCATCAACGGCTCGCGCCGCGCCCGTATCGCCAAGGGTTCCGGCGTCGAGGTCAGCGCGGTCAAGGGCCTGGTCGAACGGTTCTTCGAGGCCCGCAAGATGATGTCCCGCATGGCCCAGGGTGGCGGAATGCCGGGCATGCCCGGGATGCCCGGCATGGGTGGCGGCCCCGGCCGGCAGAAGAAGCAGGTCAAGCAGGCCAAGGGCAAGCGCAAGAGCGGCAACCCGATGAAGCGCAAGGCCGAGGAGGAGGCCGCCGCGGCCCGCCGCGAGCAGGGCCAGCAGGGCGGCGCGTTCGGCCTCCCGGCGGCCGGGCAGGGCCCGCAGGACTTCGAGCTCCCCGACGAGTTCAAGAAGTTCATGGGCTGACAGCCCGGACGGCAGTCGTACGACGAGGGGCCCGGAGCGGTGCGAAACCGCCCCGGGCCCCTTTTCATCCCCACGCCATGCCTGCAATGCCGCATTGATCCGGTTCTCGAATAATGAGGCCTGACGTCGGCTTGAGGAGAGCAGCGTGGCCAACCCCGTACCCCCTCGCGACCGGACCGACCAGCCCTGGCGCTCGGAAGGCGCCCCGCCGCCCGCGCCGCCGAAGCGGAAGATGCCCGGCGGCTGGGGAGGGCTCATCCTCACCGCCTTGGTCGTCTACCTGATCGCCAACCTCGTCCTGTCGTTCTTCAACCGGGGCGACGAGCCGACGATCTCGTACACCGAGTTCAGCAAGCAGGTCACCGCCGGCAACGTCACCAAGATCTACTCCAAGGGCGACGCCATCCAGGGCGAGCTCAAGAACAAACAGCCCCTGCCCAACGGCGACAAGGGCGACTACACCAAGTTCGTCACCCAGCGGCCCGCCTTCGCCGACGACAACCTCTGGGACGAACTGACCGCCAAGGGCGTCACCGTCACCGCCGAGCCCGTCGTCCAGGAACGCAGCTTCCTCGCCAACCTGCTCATCTCGCTCGCACCGATGCTGCTGCTCGTCGTCCTGTGGATCTTCATCGCCCGCCGCATGAGCTCCGGCCTCGGCGGCGCGGGCGGAATGCTCGGACGCAAGGCCCCACCCAAGCCCGTCGAGCTCGAACCCGGCGCCACACGCACCACCTTCGACGACGTCGCCGGCATCGACGAGGTCGAGGGCGAACTCAACGACGTCGTCGACTTCCTCAAGAACCCCACCGCCTACCGCGACATGGGCGCCAAGATGCCGCGCGGCGTCCTCCTCGCCGGCCCGCCCGGAACCGGAAAGACACTCCTCGCACGAGCGGTCGCCGGTGAGGCGGGAGTGCCCTTCTTCTCCGCCTCGGCATCGGAGTTCATCGAGATGATCGTCGGCGTCGGCGCCTCCCGCGTACGGGAACTCTTCGCCGAGGCCCGCAAGGTCGCCCCCGCGATCATCTTCATCGACGAGATCGACACCATCGGCCGCGCCCGCGGCGGCGGCTCGGGCATGGGCGGCCACGACGAACGCGAGCAGACCCTCAACCAGATCCTCACCGAGATGGACGGCTTCACCGGCTCCGAAGGCGTCATCGTCCTCGCCGCCACCAACCGCGCCGACGTCCTGGACCCCGCGCTCACCCGGCCCGGCCGCTTCGACCGGATCGTCCACGTCAACCCGCCCGACCGCGGGGGCCGCGAGGCCATCCTCAAGATCCACACCCGCGAGATCCCCCTGGCCCAGGACGTCGACCTGGTCCAGGTCGCTCGCACCACCCCCGGCATGACCGGCGCGGAGCTCGCCAACCTCGCCAACGAGGCCGCCCTCCTCGCCGTCAAACGACAGCAGAAGGCCGTCACCCGGTCCGACATCTCCGACGCCCTGGAAAAGGTCCAGCTCGGCGCCGAACGACCCCTCGTCATGCCGGAGGAGGAACGGCGCCGCACGGCCTACCACGAGAGCGGCCACGCCCTGCTCGGAATGCTCCAGCCAGGCGCCGACCCCGTCCGCAAGATCACCATCGTGCCGCGCGGCCGCGCCCTCGGCGTCACCCTCTCGACGCCCGACTCCGACAAGTACGCGTACACCGAGGACTATCTGCGCGGCCGGATCATCGGCGCGCTCGGCGGAATGGCCGCCGAACAGGTCGTCTTCGGCGTCATCACCACCGGCGCCGAGAGCGACCTGGAACAGGTCACCAACATCGCCCGCGGCATGGCCGGCCGCTGGGGCATGAGCGAACGCGTCGGCCGCCTCACCGCCATCCCCGGCGACGCCCAACAGGCATACGGCCTCTCGGCGGCCCCCGCGACACTCGACATGGTCGCCGACGAGATGCGCCGGATCGTCGACGAGTGCTACGAGAGCGCCCTCCGCCAACTCCGCGAGAACCGCGACAAACTCGACGCCCTCGCGGCCGCCCTCCTGGCCAACGAAACCCTGGAGGAGGACGCCGCCTACCGGGCGGCCGGCATCACACGTCTGAAGAAGGAGACGTAGGCGCCCGGGCAGAAGCGGGGCGTCGTACGTTCCGTACGGGTCGGACGCCCGGGCAGAAGCGGGGCATCGTGCGTTCCGTACGGGTCGGACGCCCGCCACGCGCGCGTGGCGGTGCCTGCCGGACCGGCTACGGCACCCGGGCGATCAGGTAACGGAAGACGTTCGCCATCCACACCGTCCCGTCCCGGCGGACATACGGATCCAGCGCCTCCGTGATCTCCTTCTCGACCTGGGACGGATCCGTCGCCCGGACCGCCGCGTCGAACTCGCCCGTCGACAGCAGCCCCCGCACCGCACTGTCCTGGTCCGCGTACCCGAACGGGCACGACACCCGACCCGATCCGTCGGGCTTCAGACCGGCCCGCGCCACCACCTCCTCCAGGTCGTCACGGAGCGCCGGCCGCCAGCCCGTCAGCCGGGCGGCGACCCGCAGCACCGACGCCGTCGCGCACCGCTCGGGCGGCCCCCAGCCCGCGAGCACGATCGCCGTGCCCGATTGCGCCAGAGGAGTGACGTCGGCCAGCGCCCGGCCGAGCCCCGCCGAGGCGTGGAAGGCCGTGATCACGTCGTACGGTGCGCCCCCGGCGGCCGCCGCGTCGGCCGGATCCCCCTCGACCACCGCGTGCCCCGACCCCTCCGGCAGCCGCTCTCTCGCCAGCTCCACGCGCGCGTGGTCCCGGTCCACGCCGGTGGCGGCAGCGCCCCGGGAGGCCGCCATCAGCAGTGCCAGCCCCGAACCGCAGCCGAGCCCCAGAACCCGCGAGCCGCGGCCCACGTCGAGACGGTCGTACACCGCCTCGTAGAGCGGCACGAGCATGCGCTCCTGGATCTCGGCCCAGTCGCGCGCGGGATCGTGCCGGACGAGCGTAGGTGTCATGGAAAGCGCCCCAATCAGTGCCTGGTCGACGGCCCCCGTGTACGTGCGCCCGCATCCCCCCGTATGTCAGGGAACTGCGCATCCGTCCCCGCGTCCAGTGCTCGCACCGGACCACTTCCCGTTCGGGGCGGGCTCGGTGCGCCGCCTTGCATCCTGACCCGGTACTGTCCCCGCATCGGGCCGCGTCGGCCCCCGGGGGGGGCGCGAACGCCACCGCATACACGCCGACGCGTATGCGCCACTACGCACCAGCTTGGCGCGACCTGCGAGCCTTCTCCGCAGATCGGCGCACTGACCCTCGTCCGGACGCATGAACGGCAACTGACGGGTACGTGCAAATTATTTGGGATGCCCCGGAATGGAACCCGGGAGCACTTCGGCTCGTTGTACGCGACGTGAGCACGACACCACCTGTTCTCGCCGCAGAGCTGGCACAGGCGTGGGCCGACATTCAGCGGCACCACCCCGAACTGCCCGATCTTGCCGCGCCCGAGTCCCTGATCGGAGAGTCCTCGTCCGCCTGCGGCGCCGAGCTCTCCTTCGAGCGACTGCTCCACGAGGCAGTCCACGGCATCGCCGCCGCCCGAGGAGTCCGCGACACCTCACGCGCCGGCCGCTACCACAACCGCAGATTCCTGGCCATCGCCGAGGAGATGGGCCTCGACCACCCCGAGGAGCCGCACGCCAGCAGCGGCTTCTCCCTGGTCACGCTCAACCCCGAGGCGAAGCGGCGGTACCGGCCCACGATGGAGCGGCTCCAGCGCGCCCTCAAGGCCCACACCGTCGCGACGGCCGCGGACACCAAGCGTTCCTTCCGCGGCCCGGCCGCGCGCCACGGCTCCTCAGGCGGCGGCGTCCGCGTGAAGGCCGTCTGCGACTGCGGCCGCAACGTCCGCGTGGTCCCGTCCGTCCTCGCCCAGGCGCCCATCGTCTGCGGCGGCTGCGGCAAGCCCTTCCGTATCCCGGAATCGGTCGGAGCGGCGAGCTGAGCCCGAGTGAGCGCCCGGTCCGGCGTGCCACAGGCGTGTGGCACAATGGCTAGCTGTACTCGACAGTCGCACAGGACCCCTCTCTCCTCCGGCTGACGCGTCCATCGGGCACCCGAGTACCGCAACCCCACGTGGCATCTCATGTGCCCAACCACGTCAAGACCAGGAGACACCACTCCAGTGGCAGTCAAGATCAAGCTCAAGCGCCTCGGCAAGATTCGCCAGCCGCACTACCGCATCGTCGTCGCCGACTCCCGCACCCGCCGGGACGGTCGTGCGATCGAGGAGATCGGTCTGTACCACCCGACGTACAACCCGTCGAAGATCGAGGTCGACTCGGACCGCGCGCAGTACTGGCTGTCCGTCGGCGCCCAGCCGACCGAGCCGGTCCTCGCCATCCTGAAGCTCACCGGCGACTGGCAGAAGCACAAGGGCCTGCCGGCCCCGGCGCCGCTGCTGCAGCCGGCGACGAAGGAGGACAAGCGCGCCTCCTTCGACGCGTTCGCCAAGACCCTCGAGGGCGACGACGCCAAGGGTGAGGCCATCACCCCGAAGGCGAAGAAGGCCGACAAGAAGGCGGACGAGGCCGAGGCCGCGTCCACCGAGTCGACCGAGGCCTGATCGTGCTCGAGGAGGCTCTCGAGCACCTCGTGAAGGGCATCGTCGACAACCCTGACGAAGTGCAGGTCGCCTCGCGCAACCTGCGCCGTGGCCGCGTGCTCGAGGTTCGGGTCCACCCCGACGACCTCGGCAAGGTGATCGGCCGCAACGGCCGCACCGCGCGTGCGCTGCGTACCGTCGTGGGCGCCATCGGCGGCCGTGGCATCCGCGTCGACCTCGTCGACGTGGACCAGGTCCGCTGAGCAAGTTGGACACACCGGCACGGGCCGGGGAGGGCCTTCGGGTCCGCCCCGGCCCGTCGTCGTCGGACAGGAGAGAATGAAGTCGTGCAGCTGGTAGTCGCGCGGGTCGGCCGCGCCCATGGCATCAAGGGCGAGGTCACCGTCGAGGTACGGACGGACGAGCCCGAGCTGAGGCTCAGCCCCGGAGCGGTTCTGCTCACCGATCCGGCCTCCACAGGGCCCTTGACCATCGAGGCCGGCCGAGTGCACAGCGGACGGCTGCTGCTCCGCTTCGAGGGCGTACGCGACCGCAGCGCGGCCGAGGCACTGCGCAACACCCTGCTGATCGCCGACGTCGACCCCGAGGAGATGCCGGAGGGCGAGGACGAGTACTACGACCACCAGCTCATGGACCTGGACGTCGTACTCGCGGACGGCACCGAGGTCGGCCGGATCACCGAGATCACCCACCTGCCGTCCCAGGACCTCTTCATCGTCGAGCGGCCCGACGGCACCGAGCTGATGATCCCCTTCGTCGAGGAGATCGTCACCGACATCGACCTGGAGAAGCAGCAGGCCGTCATCGACCCGCCGCCCGGTCTCATCGACGACCGCGCCGAGATCGTCTCCTCCCGGGACGAGGACTCCGCTCGGGACTCCTCCGAGGACGCACCCGAGGGCGCACGCGAGGGCGCTTCCGGCGATGCTTCCGGGGACAAGGACTCATCCGGGGACGCCGGCGCATGAGGCTCGACGTCGTCACGATCTTCCCCGAGTACCTGGAACCGCTGAACGTCTCCCTGGTCGGCAAGGCACGCGCGCGTGGACAGCTCGACGTCCACGTCCACCACCTGAGGGAGTGGACCTACGACCGGCACAACACGGTCGACGACACCCCCTACGGCGGCGGCCCCGGCATGGTCATGAAGACCGAGCCCTGGGGTGACGCCCTCGACCAGACCCTCGCCGACGGCTTCGAGGCGGGCGCCCACGGCCCCGCCCTGGTCGTCCCCACACCCAGCGGACGCCCCTTCACCCAGGAACTCGCCGTCGAGCTCTCCGAGCGCCCCTGGCTGATCTTCACGCCGGCCCGCTACGAGGGCATCGACCGGCGCGTCATGGACGAGTACGCCACCCGCATCCCGGTGTACGAGGTCTCCATCGGCGACTACGTCCTCGCCGGCGGGGAGGCCGCCGTCCTGGTGATCACCGAAGCGGTGGCCCGACTGCTGCCCGGCGTCCTCGGCAACGCCGAGTCCCACCGCGACGACTCCTTCGCCCCCGGCGCCATGGCCAACCTCCTCGAAGGCCCCGTCTACACCAAGCCCCCGGAGTGGCGCGGCCGCGCCATCCCCGACGTACTCCTCAGCGGGCACCACGGGAAGATCGCGCGCTGGCGCCGCGACGAGGCCTTCCGCCGTACGGCGGCGAACCGGCCCGACCTCATCGAACGCTGCGACCCCGCCGCCTTCGACAAGAAGGACCGGGAGATCCTCTCCATGATGGGCTGGGCCCCGGAGCCCGGCGGCCGATTTTGGCGCAGGCCCGGCGCCGTGGAAGAATAGGCCGCTGCTGTGTGTCCGGCGTGCGCCCCTGCCACAGGGGGACGACGCCCGCCCGGTACACCCGGCGCTCCAACTCCTTCTCGAACGTTCCGCTGATGACCTGTGGCATCAGCGAGGAAAGAGACCACCATGGCCTCCCTGCTCGACTCGGTCAACGCGGCTTCGCTCCGCACCGACCTCCCCGCCTTCCGTCCCGGCGACACCGTGAACGTCCACGTGCGCGTCATCGAGGGCAACCGCTCCCGTATCCAGCAGTTCAAGGGCGTTGTCATCCGCCGCCAGGGCTCGGGCGTCAGCGAGACCTTCACGGTCCGCAAGGTCTCGTTCTCCGTCGGCGTCGAGCGCACCTTCCCGGTGAACAGCCCGATCTTCGAGAAGATCGAGCTCGTGAGCCGCGGTGACGTCCGTCGCGCCAAGCTCTACTACCTGCGTGAGCTGCGCGGCAAGGCTGCCAAGATCAAGGAGAAGCGCGACAACTGAGCTCCGGCTCACCGATCGCGCGGGGCTTCGGAGCGATGATTCACAGGGCGGCCGGATAGGCTCTGCCCCCGATGGACACCGAAGCACAGCACACGGAGCGCGAC
>NZ_JBHJTL010000154.1:0-10500 GCF_042264065.1 Streptomyces sp. NPDC056222
GGGAGGACCACGTCATGGTCCAGTACGTCGTAACGAGCTTCTACGTGGTCTTCATCGAACTCGACATCTACGACGCGTCACGTGGCTTCAACGAGGTGTAGTCGCCCACGAGACGGCACCGACCCCCGATCGGGGCCGTCTCTCGGGTCGGGTGCCGCCGGGCGAGGCACATCACCAGCTGAGCACGTTCGTCCGTACACAGTTGGGTAGGTTCACGTGTACGCGGACAGGGCGGCGAACGCGGAGAGGAAGAAAGCAGGTTTGAACTGCTTGTTTCCTCTCCTGGAGGGCTGTTCGCCGCGGATCGATGAACCTGAGCTGCGGGTTGCCGGGGCGAGGCCCGCATAGGCGGCGAGGTGGCCGGCGGTGGGGAAGTTACGACAGGACACGATCTCGCGAACAAAGCCATTCCATGGGTGCTCCGCGCACGGTATGCGATAGAGATCAGCACGGACAGCTGTACCTGGCAGGGAAACAGCAGGTCAGCGAGTGTCCTCGGGGTACCCGTGGCACGCCCTCCGGAGCCGTGTACGCAGGTTCGAATCCTGCCGGGGGCACTTCGCAGGAAGTGCCTAAAGACCCCGCCACCAGCGCTAATGCTGAGGACGGGGTCTTGTCGTATGTGCAGCCGTGTGCCGCTCGTAGCGAGGACCGTCGGGAGCATCGCCCCAGGTAAGCGCCACCAAACGACGAAGGCCCCGGGACGGGTCCCAGGGCCTCGCGGGATGCTTCACTCGGCTCAGCACTCACTCGTACTCGCGGCGCAGATCCTCGATGCGCCGATTCGCCACGTCCTGACGGCCGTCGAGGCACTTGGCATAGCAACTCAGCAGCACCTCAATGCTGTTGTCGACCCTCTCGGCGGCCTCGGTAGCGTCGACGCCCGCGTTGAGCCACGTGGAGAGGGCTGAGTGCCGCAAGTCGTCCGGGCGTCGGGCGAGCGGCGAGGCGACGACGGCCAGCGGGAGAGCCAGCGTCCGGGCTTCCTGCCAGGCCCGGTAGTACGTCGAGGAGGAATCCACCCCCCGCTCTCGCTGAAGAACAGCCGGCCGGCGTCTGGCAACGCTTGCATGAGGTCCTGCTGGCCGAGCTCAACGCGGCCTCCCGGGTGGACTGGTTCCCGCTGCGAGGCTTACTCCTCACACGTCAGGGCGCTGAAAGGGGGAGCCAGACGGGCCCGTGGGCGGGCCGGCTCGAAACACACCACCTCATCACCGACGGACACGGCACTCCGCTTGCGGTCTGTTGACTGGCGGCAACCGCGACGACGTCACCTAACTCCTGCCCTTAGAGGCCATCTCAATTGGTCCGGCCGCTCGCTTGAATGCGGGTGGCATCGAGGGAGGTCTCTGCCGCATGATCACGCTATGACGAGTCCTGCCACCTTCCGGGACCAGACCAACTGGTCCAACGGCTACTACGAGCTGGGCATAGAGGTTGGATCGAGTGATGATGCGAAGATTCAAGCCGTACTGAGTGCTCTGTGGTCTGCCGCAGGCGTTCACGGGTGCTTCGGGCGGAGAGACCGTGAACCTGAGGAGCAGGATCTCGTGCCGTGCACGGTCGGATCGCTGACCGAGTTCGGACACCTGTACGGTCAGGTCCGCCTGCCGACGGGCCAGCTGGTCGTCTGCGGTTGTGTGGCGATCCGGGGCGGCGATGAAAGCAGCGACTGGCTGGACTTTTACGTCCCCGTCGGTGCGCTGGATCAGGCGGGACTCACCTATTGGGACGGTCGACCGTTCTTCAGGTCAGACGTGCTAGACGATTGGCTGGCTGCCATCGGGACCGAAACCTTCAAGATCGCCTCCTTCAGGCTGGGGTCATCGGTTTCGAGGTCTCCGGCTGCACTGACGCATCGACGCTGGCCAGAAAGCTGCCGCAGACACGTGACATCGGATACCTGCTTCCACAAGGCGACGTCCTGTACTACGGCGCCGCCAACACCTGAGCCTTGTCGCCCCGGGTGGGCATGAGCCTGCGGTAGCAGATGAGAGTGCAGGCGATGGCGGTGAAGGCGAGGAAGTGGTCGGCTTTGCGTTCGTAGCGTCGGTGGAGCCGGCGGCCAGCCGGCGAGCCAGGCCATGGTGCGTTCGATAGTCCAGCGATGACGGCCCAGCCGCTGCGAGGACTCGACCCCCTTGCGAGCGATGCGGTGGGTGATGCCGCGCTCGCGTAACCATCTCCGCAGGTGAGAGTACGGGTGACCAGTACGCGCGGATGCGTACGGCTCTGGCCGAGTGCGAGCAGCCGACGACCGCGCTGAACTGGATCCGCAACTCGCACTCCTCCCGGCTCCTGGCCGGCCTCGCCGCCACCGGTCGGCCGCTGACCCACGACGACCTGGACGACCTGGCCCGCGCCGGGGACCGCGGTGGCTGCGTAGGTGGAAACCGAGAACGCTTGTAGGTGAGTTCGGAGAGCGGCCGGGGTCCCTAGCCGTGCGAAATGTTGCTGAGAACTGGTAACAGGCAGCCGTGTCGGAACCCGAATGCGTTCATGCCGTAGTGACCGTAGGCTCCAGGGCGAGAGGCAGGTGCAATGGAGATCACGGTCCAGTGGATCAGGACATCCTGGACGAAACGGTCGAGGGGTGGAGAGGACGCTGCCCGCAGGAACGCGGCGCCGGTCGGGTTCCCGTTGCCGCAGATGCCTTCCTCCAGCGTTCCCTTCGTTCATATGTCGGAGCGGGACGGGTTCGAACCGCGCGAGACCACGAAAGATCTTCGAGAGCTAGGCGTCAGCCTGCGCGAAGAGGACGGTCGGCTCCGTGTGCATGCACGCGTGGAGCCGCTGTTTGGTCTGCCCCCTCGGCCGCGCAGGCCCCCGGCCGTGCGTCTGCTCCCGTGTCAATGGGTGCGCTGGCAGTTGAACTACCGGTTCACGGGGATGACGACAATGCAGGAGTGGTCATACTGGCTTGACACGTTCAACATCGCCTATGGCCCCGTCGAGCGGAACGTGTTTCTGTCGGATCCGACCGTGACGGTCGACGAGTGCGGTCCGGTTCGATAGCGCGAGGCGCAAGGTGATCAGCCGCCTGCTTGCTGTTCTGCTCGGGCTCGGGTGGTGGCGAGGCGGTAGGAGTCGGTGCCGGTCTCGATGATGTTGCCGCCGAAGGTGAGGCGGTCGACGATGGCAGCGGCGATCCACGAATAGGAACATGTGCCAGCCCCAGATGACTGGGCCGGCGCCTTCGGCGACGCCACCGTTGCCGCAGCCATGCTCGACCGGCTCCTGCACCGGGCCGCCGTCGCCGGCATCGACGGTCCTTCCTACCGGCTCCGCGGTCACCAGAACCAGGCCGAGACCCTGCGGAAGGGAGTGAACGCCCGTGTCTCGTGACACTGAGCAGACACAGCTCCAGGCAGCCAGCACCGTCAACTGTCCAGTTTGTGAGGGCGAGTTCATTCCCCACCCGCGGCAGATCTATTGTTCCCCTCGCTGCAAGGCCCTCGCGCGCCGCTCGGCCCCCGCCGGCCCGCAGCTGCATTCCTGCCCGGCCTGTGGCGGCGAATTCACTGCAAACCCCCGCCTCCGGCAGGTTTACTGTTCACCGGCCTGTCGGCGCGAGGCGGAGAAGCAGCGCGATCGTCAGCGCGACGAGGAACGCGCCCGCCGGCTCGGCGAGGTGCAGGCGCCGCCCGCACTGCCTGACCTTCCACCACCACCCAGATCCACACCACGATCAGGCCCCCGACCGGCCGTCCCCGAGCGCGACCCTCTGGAGCCGACCGCCACCCGGAACTGTCCGCACTGCCAGCAGCCGGTCACCATCGTGGCCCTGCTGGCCACCCCGGAAGCCGCCCGCCCTGCCATGCCCACCGGTCCCGATGTCATCCCGCTGCGGAGGACTCCCTGAACGATATGGCCTGAACGTTACTGATCATCGGGCCCGGGGGGGGTAGGGCCCCGGGGCCCCGCCCACAGGGCAGCACCCCCGAAACCCGGGATGCCGGGGGAGCCCCCAGCCCCCGGGGGCGCCCCCCCCCCGGGGGCCCCGCCCTCGTGGTGACGCCGTCCGTCAGGGAACGTTCGGCGTCGTCTCGCAGGAAGCCGTAGCGACGTCCGTGCCCGCCTCGCCGTCGCAGGAGTCGGGAGTACCGGCGCCCCCGTCCAGGACGTCGCGGTTCGGGCCGGCGAGCAGCCGGTCGGCGTCGGCGCCGCCCCTGAGAACATCGCGCCCGCCCACGGTGCCGACCGTGAACTCGATGAAGAAGTCGGCGTTGTCACCGAGGATCCGGTCGTCGCCGCCCCTGCCCTCCAGGATGTCGTTGCCGGCGCTGGTGGGCGGAGTGGTGTCGACGGAGCTGTCCCCCAGGAGGATCTCGTTCGCGCTGCCTCCGACGATCCGGTCGTTCCCGGAGCCGGTGGAGGTTCCCGTCGCCGCGTTGTGGTCGCCGATGGCGAAGAACCCGCCGTCGGTGCCCATGTCGAGGATGTCGTCGCCGCCGCTGCCGTCGGTGCTGCCCTGCGCGTTGCTGTCGCCGATGAGGATGTCGACGCCGGGTCCGCCCCGCAGCACGTCGTTCCCTGCTCCGGACGCGTCGGTGAAGGTGGCGGCGGAGTCCCCGTTCATGTCGTCGTCGCCCTCCCCGCCGTCGATCAGGTCGTTCCCCCCTCCCGACGCGCTGGTCCCGCGGCTGTCACCGGACACGATGTCGTTCCCGGGCCCGCCGAAGATCTGGTCGTTCCCCCCGCCCGTGGCCTTGCCGGTGGGGGCGAGGCTGTCCCCGCCGAGACGGTCGTCGCCCGGGCCGCCGAAGACCCGGTCGTTACCGCCGCCGGTGGCAGGGCCGGTCGGGGCGATCACATCGCCACGGACGGTGTCGTTGCCCACCCCGCCGTCGACCTGGTCGTTGCCCAGCCCTCCGGCGATCGTGTCGTTCCCGCCCAGACCACAGATCAGGTCGTTGCCGCCGAGCCCGTCGATGGCGTCGTCGCCGTCGTCGGACCCGACGATCACATCGCTGCCGGCCGTGCCCAGGATCGTGCCCGAGCCGGTGATGGTCGCCGGGACCCCGAAGCACGTCGGCGGGGCGGCGGACGCGGCGCCCGCCGGGAGACCGAGCGCGAGGAGCGCGGCCACGGTCAGCACCGTCGGGCCGAGGCGGCGGGGTGGGCGGATCGGTGACATACGAACCTCCAGGGCGAGGGCGCCCCACATGCCGCATGCGTTCACAGAGCGCGATCACAAACAGGGCGATATGTCACGGAACGTATGACACCGCATGTCGCCCTGCGACCGGGCCGATCGCATTCGGGTGAGCCGTCGCCCCCTTCCGCACCACGGAACGGCGGCCTGGACCCCGTACACCCCTCACACGGGGTCCGACCCGCACGGCAGGGTCAGAACCGGAGCGGTACCTCCGCGGGCAGCGCGGGATAGACCCGCGGCCACTCCGCCGTCACGCAGTCGACCACCCGCGTCTCGTCCTTCGCCGAACGGGCGAACTCCCTCAGATTCCGCTCCTCGGCCGTCACCGCGACGCCCTGTCGCCGCAGGCAGTCACCCACCGCCCTGCGCAGCGGCTCGTCCATGACCTGCGGCTGCGCCTCGACGAACGTCGGCTCGACCATCGACAGGTGGGACAGATTGCAGCTCTGCACGGCGTTGTTGTACGTCTCCGGCGCGCCACTGGGCGTGACCTCGTAGATCAGCGTCAGATTGTCCGCCGGGCTGAGGACGGGTTCGCTGACGGGATAGCCCGCGTCCCTGATGCAGGAGACGAACCGTCCCATGGCCGTGCCGTACTCGGCCGAGGTGACCCGGCCGTCCTTCAGCGCCCACTCCTGCCCGGGAATCGGTATGTCGTCGCCGGCCTCCCGGCCACCGTCGGAGCCCGCCTGCGCGCAGCCCGAGACGGTGGCCAGAAGGACCGCCGCGACGACGATCGTCGCCTTGCCCATGGATCAGGAGTACGTCACGTTGCAGTTGTCGCAGCCCCAGTGCAGACCGTTCTTGGCCTTGTAGCGGGAGTTGTAGCTGGCGTACGCGTTGGTCTTGGAGCCGTACACACGGGTGGTCCAGTAGTCGTCGCTCCGCACGAGAGCCGCACTCAGCCGGCCCGCACAGTCACCCGACACCTTCTTGGTCTGCGCCCAGTTCTGGCTGCCGTTGAAGCCGCTGCCCACATGGTTGGTGCCGCAACTACGCGACACGTTGCGGTTGTTGCCCAGCGCCTGGGCGTCGGTCGCTGCGAGCAGGGGCGCGACGGCCACCAGCGCCGTCATGCCCGCCGCCACCGCGGTCTTCCGAAGGGAGGACATCGACGAGAAGGAGATCACTGCCACTTGGTCTCACGATCCTTTCCAGATCCGGAGATTCCTGAGGACGCCCCCCGGGCCTCGTCCGCTCCGAGGCCCCGGGCCGTCTGTCCCGCATGACGCTACGGATTCCAAGAATGTGAACGAACCCTTTGCGTTGCGGCGCAAAGGCGCACCCTCCCCGCCGCTCAGATGCCGTGCACCAGCCCGGTGCCCAGCGCCGTACGCGTGTGCAGGACGGACGCCCCGAGCCGCACGGTGACCACCAGGCCCGCACGACGCAGCGCCCCGGCGTGGCGGCTGGCCGTGGAGACGGACGTGCACAGCCGGGCCGCGAGCTCGGTCGTGCTGTGGCCGGTGTCGAGGAAGCGCAGTGCGGCGGCGCGGGTCGGCCCGATCAGTTCGTCGAGACCCGCCGCCTCGAAGCCACGCGGCGGGGCCGCCCCCGGCCGCGGAATCCACAGGGGCCCCCGGGCGACCGGAAGGACCAGGACCGGCGGCAGCCCGGGATCGGCGAGGGCGATCGGATGGTTGTGGCAGAAGAAGCTGGGCACCAGGAGCAGACCGCGCCCGTCCAGCTCCAGGCTCTGCGCCACGGGATAGTCCACCTCCAGCACCGGCGGGCGCCACCGCAGTTGCGGCCCGAGGCCGTCCAGCAGCGCCTCGCTGCCCTGCTCGGCGATCCGCCGCGCATGACGGTTCACGTCCCGCCCGGCCACCGCCGCCGCGGCGGGCGCGTACGGAGCCAGGGCGACGTCGTGATAGCGGCGTAACGCGCCACCGAGCCGACGCAACGCTCGGGGACGGCCGGCGGCGATGTCGTCGAACCAGGCCCGTGGGCCCGGGCTGGACTCCGCCAGTCTGGTGATCTCCGCCCGCAGGCGCTTCTTCCCGGTCGACAGCACGGCGTCGATTCCGCCCTCGATCGACGTGATGTGCCCGGGAGGCGTCAGGAAGTCCGGGAAGTACGAGCTGATCGGCGCGAGAGCCGTCAGCAGGTGCCCGTCCCGGCCCATTCCCGCATCGGCCAGCGCCCGGCGCGCCAGGCGCTTCCACGGTGCGAAGTACACGTCCGGCCTGGCCAGTTGATGCAGACTCAGGATCGTCTCCCACATGACGTCCGGCTCGGCGGCCAGCCGGACACGTCCTACGTCGGCATCGGTGAAGCGGATGCTCAGCACGGTTCCCCCTGCGGTCGCGTACCGGCTACGGCCGGTAACGGGTCTGCGACTCAGGAGACGACGGTGTCCTAAACACCCCATTGACGTCTCCTTGCCGCCCACTTCGGCCGCGGGAGAACACCGCGCGAGGCCGCCTCCTGGGGGAGACGGCCTCGCGGGAAGGCTCGTCAGTTCGCGCAGTACGTGTCGGAGGCCGGCCGCTCCCCCGTGCGCAGGAAACGCGTCACGGCCGCGTCCCCGCAGGCGTTCCCGTTCCCCAGGTACATCCCGTGCCCGCCGTGGTCGACGGTCACCAGCCGGGCCCGGTCGCCGAGCGCCCGGCGCATCTTCAGACCGGCGGCGTACGGAGTGGCCGGGTCACGCAGGCTCTGGATCATCAGGATGTTGGACGGACCCCGGTCGGTGATGCGCGTCGGCTTCTCGGCCGGAGCCTTCCAGAACGAGCAGGGCGTGATGTTCGCCGGCAGGCCCGCCGTGAGGGGGTGACGGGCCCGGTCGGCCGTGACGGCCCGCTGGTGCGCCGGAACGGAGCGCGGCCACTTCACGTCGTTGCAGATGACGCCGACCGTGATCGCCGCGTCCTCGTCGGACAGCGCCTCGGCGAGCTGCGGCGGAAGCGTGGGCTTACGGTCCGGGACCTGGGCGTCCACCACCAGGCGGGCGAAGCCGGCGAAGGCCCCGTCGCTGTAGAGCGCGTTCTGCAGAGCCTGCCGCAGCACGTTCCCCGTCACCGGCACGCCCGCCTTCGCGGACTCCTTCGGCTCACGGTCCAGCCGCTCCGCCAGCGCGATCACCAACGGACGTACGTCCTCCGGCCGCTCCGCGAGCCGCAGCCCCTCCTTCGCCCGGTCCGGATGCGCGGCCCAGGCCGCGAAGTCGGGGAAACGGTCCTCCACACCCTCCCCCATGTACGCGAGCCAGCCCCGCGCCACCCGGCTCGGGTCCGGGTCGTTGCTGCTGTCGAACACCCAACGATCCGTCCGCTGCGGGAACTTCTGCGCGTACACGGCGCCGACATACGTACCGTACGAGACACCCCACGCCGAGAGCTTCTCCTCCCCCAACGCCTGCCGGAACCGGTCCAGGTCCCGCGCCTGGTTCGCCGTCGTCATGCTCCGCAACACATCGCCCCCGTTGCGCGCGCACGCCTCCGCGGTACGCCGGGACCGCTCGACGTTCTCGTCGATCGAACCGTCCGCCGCAGGCCAGGACCGCAGCGTCACCATCCGCCGGTCGCCCTCGTCCAGCCCACAGCTCGCCTTCGCGCTCCCGCCCACCCCACGCGGATCGAGCGCCACCAGGTCGTACGTCCCGCCCAGCTCCCTGCGCAGGGCGTCCCCCTTCGTCGTCAGCCGCTGCACACCGGAACTCCCGGGCCCACCGGGAATCACGGCCAACGTCCCCCGCCGCTCCCCCGGCCGGTCGCTACGGATCCGCGACACGGCGAGCGAGAGCTGGGGCCCACGGGGGTCGCTGTAGTCCACGGGCACGGTGAGCGTGGCGCACTCCTGGGTGGCGGGCCCGTCCTTCTGGGCGCAGTTCGTCCACACGAGCCCGCCGGAGGCGGTGTCGGCGGCGCGAGCGGTGGTCGTGAGGGGGCTCGCGGAGAGGGTGACGGCAACGGCGGCGGCGGAGAGGGCGAGGGCACCGAGCTTGTAAGTGGTCATGCGCCAAGCTTTGTTGACGGCCCTTCACGATCACATCCGGCAGCCGGGACGGTACGAAGTGGGGTTACCCCCCTGCCTGCCCCCAGGGCCCGCCCAACCGATCGCGCCGGACAGACCCTGGGTCCCGAGAAGCCTCAGCGCTTGAGCGTGAAGGTGAAGTCGCCGGAGAGCTTGCCGCTCAGCCGGACCGCCGAGACGAGACTCCCCTCTTCGATCAGCCTCTCGACCTCGGCCCGCGAAAGACCGCACCCTTCAGCGATCAGTCGCACCGGCCGGACAGGGATCCGCGCCGCAAACCGGACCGAGACATCGATCTTCCCCAAGCTCTCGGCTTCGCTCGAGCAGGGGAGACCCCGTCCGCGGTCCAGGTGATCCGATCCTCCGGTATCGAGCCTCCAGGCGTTGTCCCAGTCGAGGGCGATGCGATTACGGCGCCGCACGACCGGATCCTGCAGCAACTCGGCCGCCAGGCCGAGGTCGTTGTCATGCAGCCGGTCCAGCAGCTCAGGTCGTACGGAGCGCACATTCGTCCGCTCCAGGACCGTGAGCTTCGCGGTGTCCCCGCAAGCGGTACAGAGCACGAGGAGCCAGGCGTCGATGAGCTTGTGGTTCGCGTTGACGCGAAACTTGCCGTTGGCCCGGAAGCGCTCGGACGCGCACGCGTGACAACGACGGAGAACGAGCGGCAGGCAGGTGGGCATGACCACCCAGCTATTGAGCACAGAAGTACACCGGTTTCAGTGAGAAGTCCGCAGCAAAAAGGAGCGCGGCGCAGATGCGCGACGCGCGACAGATCAGCTCTCGGGAGGTCTCACACGGTGTACAACGGCACGTCCTTGCCCAGACGACTCGGTTCGGCAGCACGGTACTGACGCACAGCGACGCGCTCCACCGCTTTTAGAAGCCGCCGGTTTATGGGCAGGCGTTCCCCAGGGCGGAACAGGTGGGCAGCCGTCCCGCAGCGCGGTGCCCACCCTCACCTCCACCCGGTTGTGGGCAGGCGTTCCGCGGGGCGGAACAGGTGGGCAGCCGTCCCGCAGCGCGGTGCCCACCCTCACCTCCACCCGGTTGTGGGCAGGCGTTCCGCGGGGCGGAACGGGTGGGCACAACCCGACGACGGCGCCGCACCTGTGCGCACCGCACGGACCGGGGGCCTGGGCCCGGCAAGGGCGCCGTCCCGTGTGCCCACCCTCCCCCAGACTCCGTCCGGGGGGACCCCCAGCCCAGCGGGACGATTGCCCACACGGAGGGCGGAGGGCCGCCGGGGCCGGAGCCACGGCTGGTGTCCCCAACTCTCCACTACTCGCGGTAACTTCCCCGGATAGCGTCCCTTGGGGCCCGCCGAAGGCGAGTTGTGGAGCCTAAGGGTCACCCAGCTGATCAAC
>NZ_JBHJTL010000155.1:0-10398 GCF_042264065.1 Streptomyces sp. NPDC056222
GACACCAGGTGTCGTACGGGCCCTTCCCACATCAGGTCACACAGCGTCAGCCGTTGCGCTTCCAGCGCGGCTTGTCGTCGCGGCGGCCGAAGGAGCCGCCGGTCGAGCCGGTGCCGCGGTGGTCGCCGCCGCGGTGGTCGTCACGACGGCCGTACGGGCGGTCGCTGCCACCGGCGCGGAAGCCGCCCGCGGGGCGGTCGTCGCGACGGTCGCGGTTGAACGGACGGTCGCTGCCGCGGTGGCCGCCGGTCGGACGGTCGTCGCGACGGAAGCCACCGGACGGACGGTCGTTGTCACGACGGTCGTCGCGACGGAAGCCGCCACGGTCGTCGCGGTTGAAGCCACCCGAGGGGCGGTCGTCACGGCGGAAGCCGCCACGGTCGTTGTCACGACGCTCGTTGTCGCGGCGGAAGCCACCGCCCGACGGACGGTCGTCACGGTTGAAGGAACGGCCGCCACGGTCGTCGCGGTTGAAGCCGCCCGACGGACGGTCGTCACGGCGGAAGCCACCGGACGGACGGTCGTTGTCACGACGGAAACCACCCGACGGACGGTCGTCGCGGCGGAAGCCGCCACCACGGTTGTCGTCACGGCGGAAGCCACCACGGTCACCGCCACGGTCGTCACGGCGGTCGTCGCGGCGGAAGCCGCCACGGTCGCCACCGCGGTCGCCGCCACGGTCACGGCGCTCGTAGTTGCCCCGCTCGTCGCGGAACGCAGGGGTGCGCTCCTCGCGGCGCTCCTGGACCGGCTCGGCGGCGACGACGGCCGCGGCGACCTCGGCCTCGGCGGCCTCCGTCACCTCGGCGACAGCGGCCTCCGGGTCCTCGCCCCGCTCGCGCGCGGAACGGGCGACCAGACGGTCGGCCTCCTCGCGGAGCTCGGCGGCGCGACGGGTCAGACGCTCCAGCTGCTTGGTGAGGTCGGCGACCTCACGCTCGGCCTGCTTGGCGGCGTTGTTCGCGGAGTCGGCCTGGACCTCGGTGAGCGAACGCGCACCGGTGATCTCGGCGACCTCCGGGTCGAACGCGCCGGCGCCGCCCACGATGTGGCGCGAGGCGTCGACGCCCGCGTCCTCCATCAGACGGAAGATCTGACGGCGCTGGTGCGGCAGGGCCAGGGAGACCACGACGCCCGAACGGCCGGCACGGGCGGTACGGCCCGAGCGGTGCAGGTAGTCCTTGTGGTCACCGGCCGGGTCCACGTTCAGGACCAGGTCGATGCCGTCGACGTGGATACCGCGGGCGGCGACGTCGGTGGCGACCAGCGCGTTGACGTAGCCGTCCTTGAAGTCGGCGAGGACGCGGGTACGGGCACCCTGCGTCATGCCGCCGTGCAGCGCGTCGGCCTTCACGCCGGCCTCGACGAGCTGCTCGGCGATGCGGTCGGCGCCCAGCTGGGTGCGGACGAAGATGATCGTGCGGCCCTTGCGGGCGGCGATGGCGGCCGTGACCGGCGCCTTGTCCTTCGGCTTCACGACGAGGACGTGGTGGGTCATCGTGGTGACGTTGCCCTGGGCGCTGTCGACCTCGTGGCTGACCGGGTTGTTCAGGTAGCGCTTGACCAGCGTGCCGATCTCGTTCTCCATCGTGGCGGAGAAGAGCATGCGCTGGCCGCCCTCGGGGACCTGGTCCAGCAGCTCGGTGACCTCGGGCAGGAAGCCCAGGTCGGACATCTGGTCGGCCTCGTCGAGGACGGCGACCTGGACGTTCTCCAGGGAGCAGGCGCCACGGTTGATGATGTCGCGCAGACGGCCCGGGGTGGCGACGAGGATGTCGACGCCGCGCTCCAGGGCGTAGATCTGGTTGCCCATGGACGTACCGCCGCAGACGACCTTGATCTTCAGGCCGAGCACGTCGCCGTACGGCTGGAGGGCGTCCGCGACCTGCATCGCGAGCTCACGGGTCGGGGTGAGGATGACCGCGCGGGGCTTCTTCTTCTCGGTGTGGCCGCCGGCCAGCTGGGCCAGGGTCGGCAGACCGAAGGAGAGGGTCTTGCCGGAGCCGGTACGGCCGCGGCCGAGGATGTCCTTGCCGGCCAGGGCGTCCGGGATGGTCGCCGCCTGGATCGGGAAGGGGGTGGTCACGCCGTTCTGCGCGAGCTTGCGCACGACGCCCTCGGGCAGGCCCAGGTCGGCGAAGGTGACGGTGGGCTCGGAGGACTCGGCCTCGGTGGCGTCGGAAGCCTCGGTCTCGACGATCTCGGTGGCCTCTACGGCCTCGACGATCTCGTCGTTCTCGGGCATGACGGCGTGGTCAGAACTGAAAATGGACATGCGAAATGCGAAACCTTCCGGAGTCTCGGCACGCGCCCGTCAACTCCGTGAAAATCGCAAATCGACCGCCTCAATGCGGTCCAGCCACGGCTAGGGAGAGTACGCGCCACGCGGCGCTCTTCTGTGTCGGCGCCGGGCAATGGGATCAAACGATCTACCACCATACGCACCCTCCCCCACCTATGGCAAACCGGACTCCGTCACACCGGCCCGACCTGCGGCGATGCGGCCGGCTCCACCGACTCGCCCGGCCCGTCCGCCGCCTTCATGGCACCCATGTGGGTGTCCGCGCCCGGCGTCGAGGTGGGTGCGTCGGTCGGCTGGGTGGTGGGCTCCGCGGACGGGGTCGGCTCGGGCTCCGGCTCCGGGGTCGGCGTGGGCGTCGGCTCCGGCGGATCGACCGGTGGCGTGACCTCGCCACCGGGCGCACTGGGCTCACCTGCCCCACCCGTCCCACCGGGCTCCTGGCCGGGGTTCGGCCTGCTCCCGGGACCCGCCGGCGCGTCCACCGCCGGCTTGCCGGAGGGCGACGCGGACCCGCTCGGCACCGGCGACGCCGAGCCGGCGCCGTCCGCGTCCGGCCCGCTCTTCCCGCCCGCACCCCTGGCGCCCCCGCCGTGCCGGCCCGACACCCCGACCCCGCCGTCCGACTCCGCCGCCACGCCCTGCTTCCCCGCGGACTTGCTGGGCGCCGGCTTCGCACCCTCGTCACTCACACTCATACAGCCGCTCATACCGGCACAGGCGGCGACCGCCAGCGCGGCGGCGGCCCATCTCACACGGGTGGGCAAAGGGCGCACGGGGGGCACCTCCAGGACACAAGGGGCGGAAAAGCCAGGAAGGGAACACGTTTCGCTGCCCAACTCCCTTTGCCCCGCAAGGGACACGCCCCCGGGACAGAACCCGGCGCCCGAGCCGCTCCGGGATCACTTCGGCCATGCGCCCCGCAACCGGGCGGCCGTCACGGACAATGGCGGTGTGCTGGAGATGACACGCGACGCGTTCGAAGAGCTGGTGGCCCAGGCCCTGGACACGATCCCGCCGGAACTCACGCGGGTCATGGACAACGTGGCCGTGTTCGTGGAGGACGAACCCGACCCCTCGGACCCGGAGCTCCTCGGGCTCTACGAGGGAACGCCCCTCACCGAGCGCGGGGAGTGGTACGCCGGCGTCCTGCCGGACCGCATCTCCATCTACATGGGCCCCACGCTGCGCTACTGCGAGAGCCAGGAGGACGTGGTCCACGAGGTCGCGGTGACCGTGGTCCACGAGATCGCCCACCATTTCGGCATCGACGACGAGCGGCTCCACGAGCTGGGCTGGGGCTGACGGGAGCGGCGGTCCGGCCCCCGGCGTAAACCGTTTTGGCGATAGCGGCCGCCATCCCATATGCTTCTCACGTCCCCGACGCGCTGAGAAGCGCCCAGGTGAGCCCCTAGCCCTCATCGTCTAGTGGCCCAGGACGCCGCCCTTTCAAGGCGGTAGCACGGGTTCGAATCCCGTTGGGGGCACGCATTACCGTGTGCGAGACTAGTGATCGTGCACAAGCTTGGCTCTGTGGAGCAGTTGGTTAGCTCGCCACCCTGTCAAGGTGGAGGTCGCGGGTTCAAGTCCCGTCAGAGTCGCTGAAGCTGGAGACAGCTTCGTGGCTGGGTAGCTCAGTTGGTACGAGCGATCGCCTGAAAAGCGATAGGTCGCCGGTTCGACCCCGGCCCCAGCCACAAAGAGAAGGCCCCGTTCGAAAGAACGGGGCCTTCTTCGTGTGCGCGCGAGGCCTTCTTCGTATGCGCGCGGAGAGGTCGGCGGTGCGCCCGGGACCCCCGGAGTGACGGGCGGGGCACCCGGTCGGCGGAACCGGGCGCCCCACTCCTCAGGCCGCGGACCGGCGCCCCCGCCACGCCCGGACCGCGAGCACCACCGCCACCACCGCGACGACCGCCACCAGCAGGGCCCAGTCCGGCACCGACCGGCTCAGCGACCCCACCCGCTCCTCCACGGCGAACGAGTCGTCCACCGACAGCAGCCCCGGCAGCGCGGTCGTGCCGTCGAAGACCAGGAAGAGCGTGCCGAGCACGACGAAGAAGAGCCCCGACAGCAGCGAGGTCGTGTGCAGCTCGAAGCGGCCGGCGCGGATCGTCCGCCCGCGCAGCCAGCGGCGCCGGCCCAGGTCGTACCGCTCCCAGAGCAGCGCGAGCAGGAAGAGCGGCGCCGCCATCCCCAGCGCGTACACCGCAAGGAGCAGCCCGCCGTACGCCGGGCTTCCGCTCAGCGCGGCCACCGTCAGGACGCTGCCGAGGATCGGGCCCGCACAGAAGCCGGCGAGGCCGTAGACCAGTCCGAGGGCGTAGACGGAGACCGCCGTCGTGGGGCGGATCCTGCCGCTGACCTCGGCCATCCGGCGGGAGGCGAAGCCCATCCCGAGGATCTGGAGCACGCCGAGCACGATGATCGTCCAGCCGCCGAGCGCCACGAGCAGATCCCGGTGCCCGTAGAAGAGCCGTCCGGCGTACGAACCGGCCGCGCCGAGCGGGACGAGGGTGGTGGCCAGACCTGCGTAGAAGATTCCGGTACGGGCCAGCAGCCGGCTCGTCGAGTCGATCGAGTACGCGAAGAAGGCCGGGAGCAGCAGGGCGCTGCACGGGCTGAGCAGGGCGAGCAGGCCGCCGAGGAAGGCCGCCGGATAGCCGATGTCGGAGGTCACTCCCCCGCCGCCCCGCGCTTGGCCTTCGCGGCCTTCGCGGCCGCGTCGATGGCCTCCGTGAAGGTCTCGATCGGCTGCGCCCCGGCGATCGGACGCCCGTTGACCAGGAACGACGGGGTCGAGGTCGCGCCCAGCGAGTACCCCTGCTCCTGGTCCTTGCTCACCGCCGTCTTCGCCGCCGCGCCGTCCATGTCCTTCGCGAAGCGGGCGAGGTCGGGGACCCCGGCCTCCTTGGCGAGCGCGGTCAGCCGCTCCTTGCCGAAGCCCTTCTCCTTCGCGTCCTCGGCGTACGCCGCCTTGTGGAACTCCCAGAACCGGCCCTGCTGCCCCGCCGCCCACGACGCCCGGGCCGCCGCCTCCGACTCCTCGCCGAAGATCGGGAAGTTCCGCCACTCGATGCGCAGGGTGCCGTTGTCGACGTACTTCTTCATCAGCTCGGGCTCGGTGTCGCGGGCGAACTTCCCGCAGTAGCCGCACTTGAAGTCGGCGTACTCGATCAGGACGACGGGCGCGTCGGCCCGCCCCATGGCCAGCTTGTCGGAGGCGTCGCGGCGTGCGTACGCCTCCAGCTCGGGGTAGACACCGGCGGCCGGGTCGGCGGAGACCTCGGCGACCGCCGACGATCCCGCGGTGCCCCCGGACGCGGGCTTGGTCGCGGTGTACGAGGCGACTCCGGCGAGCGCGGCGGCGAGGGCCACCCCGGAGACGATCACGATCGGCTTGGACTTGGACATGCGGAAAGGCTCCTGAACACGACGGGAGAAGAGGACGGACGACGGCGGCGGTCGGCCCTCTACACGCGCAGGATCGACAGTTCCACGGGTGACGGCGGTACGAGCTCCGGCGGCTCGGGACCCGGCAGCGGATCGCGTGGAGCCGGTTCCGCTCCCCAGACCCCGCCGGCGGTCCGCTCCCCTGCCAGGGCGGGCAGCAGCTCGCCGAAGCCGTTCGGGCGCGGCGGTGTGGCCGGCCGGGAGGCACCGTCGGCGGTGTGACCCTGACCGCAGCCCGGCGACGCGCTCCCCGCTTCCACGACCACCGCGGTGCTCGCCACCGCCGTGGTCGTACCGCAGGCCAGGACCCCGAGCACCACTCCCACCAGCGCGGCGAGCGCCGCGAGCGCGCGGACGGTGCGGGACATGGGGGTACCTCTCAGCTCGACGTGCCCGAAATATTACGGGCCGGGTCCCGGGGAAATCGGTTCGCCCGTTCTCGGCCCGGGGTGCGATCCTGGATTCCGTATGTCTACTTCCTTCGCCGCCCTCCAGTCCGTCCTGGCCGAGGTCTCGCTGCGGGACGCCCACCGGCTCGGCCGCCGCCTCGAGGGCGCCCGCCGCATCCGCAAGCCCGAGGCCCGTGAGGCCGTCCTGGACGAGATCGCCGCCGAGGCCGGCAAGGCCAAGGAGCGCGTCGACGGGCGGGCCTCACGCGTGCCCGCGGTCACGTACCCCGAGCAGCTCCCGGTCTCGCAGAAGAAGGACGCGATCCTGGAGGCGATACGTGACCACCAGGTCGTGATCGTCGCCGGTGAGACGGGCTCCGGAAAGACGACGCAGATCCCCAAGATCTGTCTGGAGCTCGGCCGGGGCGTCCGCGGCATGATCGGCCACACCCAGCCGCGCCGGATCGCCGCCCGCACGGTCGCCGAGCGGGTCGCGGAGGAGCTGAAGACCCCGCTGGGCGAGGCGGTCGGCTGGAAGGTCCGCTTCACCGACCAGGTGAACCCCGACGCGACCTTCGTGAAGCTGATGACCGACGGCATCCTGCTCGCCGAGATCCAGACGGACCGCGAGCTGCGCGCCTACGACACGATCATCATCGACGAGGCCCACGAGCGGTCCCTCAACATCGACTTCCTGCTGGGCTATCTGGCCCAGCTGCTGCCGAAGCGCCCCGACCTCAAGGTCGTCATCACCTCCGCGACCATCGACCCCGAGCGCTTCTCCCGCCACTTCGGCGAGGCGCCGATCGTCGAGGTCAGCGGACGGACGTACCCCGTCGAGGTCCGCTACCGGCCGCTCCTGGAGGAGGACTCCGAGGAGTCGGACCGCGACCAGATCACCGCGATCTGCGACGCCGTCGACGAGCTCCAGTCCGAGGGCCCGGGCGACATCCTCGTCTTCCTCTCCGGCGAGCGGGAGATCCGCGACACCGCGGACGCGCTGCTGAAGAAGCAGCTCCGGAACACCGAGGTCCTTCCTCTCTACGCGCGCCTCTCCCATGCCGAGCAGCACCGCGTCTTCCAGGCGCACACCGGCCGCCGGATCGTCCTCGCCACCAACGTGGCCGAGACCTCCCTGACCGTTCCCGGCATCAAGTACGTGATCGATCCGGGCACCGCCCGTATCTCCCGCTACTCCCACCGGACCAAGGTCCAGCGGCTGCCGATCGAGCCGGTCAGCCAGGCCAGCGCCAACCAGCGCAAGGGCCGCTGCGGCCGTACGTCCGACGGCATCTGCATCCGGCTCTACTCCGAGGACGACTTCCTCACCCGGCCGGAGTTCACGGACGCCGAGATCCTCCGGACGAACCTGGCCTCCGTCATCCTCCAGATGACCGCGGCGGGCCTCGGCGAGATCGAGAAGTTTCCCTTCATCGACCCGCCGGACCACCGCAACATCCGCGACGGCGTGCAGCTCCTCCAGGAGCTCGGGGCCCTGAACCCCGCGGAGAAGGATCCGAAGAAGCGGCTGACCGAGCAGGGCCGCAAGCTCTCCCAGCTCCCGGTCGACCCCCGCCTGGCCCGGATGGTCCTGGAGGCCGACAGGAACGGCTGTGTACGGGAAGTCATGGTGATCGCGGCCGCGCTCTCCATCCAGGACCCGCGCGAGCGCCCCGCCGAGAAGCAGGCCCAGGCCGACCAGCAGCACGCCCGCTTCAAGGACGAGACCAGCGACTTCCTCGCCTTCCTCAACCTCTGGCGCTACATCCGCGAGCAGCAGAAGGAGCGCGGGTCCAGCTCCTTCCGCCGGATGTGCAAGCAGGAGTACCTGAACTTCCTGCGCATCCGCGAGTGGCAGGACATCTACGCGCAGCTGCGTACGGTCGCCAAGCAGATGGGCATCCACCTCAACGAGGAGGACGCCCCCGAGCAGTCCGTGCACACCTCGCTCCTCGCCGGCCTCCTGAGCCACATCGGCATGAAGGACGTGAAGGAAGGCGCGAAGAACGAGTACCTGGGCGCCCGCAGCGCCAAGTTCGCGGTCTTCCCGGGCTCGGCGCTCTTCAAGAAGCCCCCGCGCTTCATCATGTCCGCCGAGCTGGTGGAGACCTCGCGCCTGTGGGCCCGGGTCAACGCGAAGATCGAGCCGGAGTGGATCGAGCCGCTCGCCCAGCACCTGATCAAGAAGACGTACAGCGAGCCGCACTGGGAGAAGGACCAGGCGGCCGTGATGGCGATCGAGAAGGTCACGCTCTACGGCGTTCCGATCGTCACCGACCGCAAGGTGAACTACGGGCGGATCGACCCCGAGGCCTCCCGTGACCTCTTCATCCGCAACGCGCTCGTCGAGGGCGACTGGCGTACGCACCACAAGTTCTTCGCCGACAACCGCAAGCTCCTCACCGAGGTGGAGGAGCTGGAGCACCGCGCCCGCCGCCGGGACATCCTCGTCGACGACGAGACGCTCTTCGACTTCTACGACAAGCGGGTGCCCGAACACGTCGTGTCGGGCGCGCACTTCGACTCCTGGTGGAAGCACAAGCGCCGTGAGGAACCAGAGTTCCTCGACTTCGAGCGCGAGATGCTCATCAACGAGAAGGCCGCCGGGGTCACGAAGGACGACTACCCGGACTCCTGGCGGCAGGGGCCGCTGAAGTTCCGGGTGACGTACCAGTTCGAGCCGGGCGCGGACGCCGACGGTGTGACCGTCCACGTCCCGCTCCAGGTCCTCAACCAGGTCACGGACGAGGGCTTCGACTGGCAGATCCCGGGTCTGCGGGAAGAGGTCGTCACGGAGCTGATCCGTTCGCTCCCGAAGCCGATCCGCCGCAACTACGTGCCGGCGCCGAACTTCGCGACCCGCTTCCTGGACTCGGCCGTCCCCCGCCAGGAGCCGCTGCCGGTGACGCTCGCCCGCGAGCTGCACCGCATGGGCGGGGTCCCGGTCTCGCCGGACGACTTCGACCTGTCCCGGATCCCCGACCATCTGAAGATCACCTTCCGGATCGTCGACGAGCGGCGCCGCAAGCTCGCGGAGGACAAGGACCTGGAGGCGCTGAAGCTGAAGCTGCGCCCCAAGGCCCGCCAGGCCCTCTCCAAGGCCGCCGCGGCCGCCACGGCGGGCCCGGACGGCTCCGGCCAGTCCCTGGAGCGCACGGGGCTCACGGAGTGGACGATCGGCACGCTGACGAAGGTCTTCGAGACGCGGAGGGCCGGGCAGCCGGTCAAGGCGTTCCCTGCGCTCGTCGACGCCGGCGACACCGTCTCCGTACGGCTCTTCGACACGGAGGCCGAGCAGGCGCAGGCGATGTGGCAGGGCACCCGGAAGCTGATCCTGCTGAACATCCCGGTGAACCCGGCGAAGTTCGCCTCGGACAAGCTGACCAACCAGCAGAAGCTGGCCCTGTCCCGTAACCCGCACGGCTCGATCCAGGCGCTCTTCGACGACTGCGCGACCGCGGCGGCGGACAAGCTGATCGCCGACCACGGCGGTCCGGTCTGGGACGAGGAGTCGTTCCGGAAGCTGTACGACAAGGTCCGTGCGGACCTCGTCGACACGACCGTCCGGACGGTGAGCCAGGTCCAGCAGATCCTGGCGGCCTGGCAGGCCTGTGAGCGGCGTCTGAAGGCCACGAACAGCCTGGCCCTCATCAACAACCTGGCGGACGTGCGCGAGCAGCTGGCGTGGCTGATGCCGGCGGGCTTCGTCACGAAGACCGGGCTGCGGCGACTGCCGGACCTGATGCGCTATCTGGTGGCGGTGGACCGGCGGCTGCAGCAGATGCCGACGGGCGTCCAGCGGGACACCACCCGCATGGAGAAGGTCCACGAGATGCAGGACGAGTACGCCTGGCTGCTCGAACAGCTCCCGCAGGGGCGACCGGTGCCGAAGGACGTCACCGACGTCCGGTGGATGATCGAGGAGCTCCGGGTCAGCTATTTCGCGCACGCGCTGGGCACGGCGTACCCGGTCTCGGACAAGCGGATCGTGAAGACGATCGACGCCCTCGCGCCCTAGATGCGACGCGTTCGCGGCCCGGCCGGGAGTGTCGCCTTGCGCCGGTTCGACCTCACCCTCTGACCTGCTGTACAGTCTTCCTCGCAGCCCCACGCAGGGCTGCGAGCAAGGTCCTGTGGAGCAGTTGGTTAGCTCGCCACCCTGTCAAGGTGGAGGTCGCGGGTTCAAGTCCCGTCAGGATCGCTTCCAGGAAGGCCCGCACCCATAGGGTCGGGGCATCAAGTTGTACTTAACAAGTAAAG
>NZ_JBHJTL010000156.1:0-10221 GCF_042264065.1 Streptomyces sp. NPDC056222
AGCGAGCCGAGCTTGTTCACGGCCGGGATCAGGGAGGACGAGCCGCAGGCGCGGGCGACCTCCTCGATCACGATCACCGTCGCCAGCGCGTCCGCACCGGCGCCGCCGTACGCCTCCGGCACGTGCACGGCCTGCAGGTCGGCCGCCACCAGCGCGTCCAGCGCCTCCTGGGGGAACCGGCCCTCCTCGTCGACCGCCGCGGCGAACGGCGTGATCTTCGCCTCCGCCAGCGCGCGGACCGTCTCCCGGAGCATCTCGTGCTCCTCGGACGGGCGATACAGGTCGAAGTCCTTGCCCATGATGGCGAGCTCCCCTAAGGCTTGTGGCACTGAGTACCCTCAGCAAAACACACTCAGTGCCATGAATGCCAGTGGCTAGGCTCACGGCATGCTCCAGATCTTCGAGGTGGAGGAGAGCCGCTCGGACGCTGCCGTCTGCATCGTCCGCTGCGTGGGCGGCCAGGTGAGGCCGGGGGACCGCTTCGAGGGCGGGGCGCTGCTCCTCGACCGGATCCAGCTGTACGGCCGGGAGGTGCCGGAGTTCACTCCACCGCTCTCGGCGAGGGTGCTCCTCTCGGGCACGGGCGTGCGTGTGCTGCGGCCCTGGATCGTGATCGTCTCCGACGGGCCGCGGCGGTACGGGTACGTCGGGCCGCCGGAGATCCGCGCGGCGGCCGCCGGGAGCAGCCCCGGCCGGGTGATGCGTACCCCCGAGGACTTCACGGCATGGGTCGCGGGCCAGGGCGCCGCGGACCTCGACGAGCCGTTCACCTATGTCGTGGACGAGGGCGGCTTCCTGCGACTCGCACCCCGGCGCAGTGAGCATGTCGCCTGTGCCGGACGCGGCTGGGTGCGCGCGGCCGGTGAGATGGCCTTCGTGCGGGGTCCGGGCGGCTGGGAGGCCGTCGAGACGAGCAACCAGTCGACCGGCTACTGCCCCGACCCGGACTCCTGGCCGTCCGTGGCCGCCGCCCTCGACCGTGTGGGGCTCACCCATGAGGGACGTTTCATCCATGAGGTCGTGTTCCGGCGGTGCCCGGCGTGCGCGGAGCTCAATGTCGTACGCGACGGGGAGTACGTCTGCGCGCTGTGCGGGAACCCTCTTCCGTTCCACTGGAACCCTGCCTGGGCGGCCCGTCCCCTCGAACCCGAGCGACCGGCTTCGTGACGACCACGGCGACGGCGTCGCTCCGATCCGCGGAGTTCAGCGAGGCCGTGGAGACCCGTCGCCGATCGCGGCGGCTCGCGGCAGGGAGGAGGCCTCACCCACGGCGGCGAGGAGTTCGAGAGGGAACTCCGGGTCGGCCTGGCCGATGGTCAGGGCCAGCCAGCGGTCGGAGGGGTGCAGGTGCCACACCCGCATGGTGCCGGCCACATTGCTCAGGAAGCCCAGCGGTTCGGGGGCGACACGGTCCGGGTCCGGGTTGTCGACGCTGAGGTACGGCCACAGGTCGACCGTGGTCGGACTGCCCCAGCGGGCGGCCAGGACGGCAGCCAGTGCGGCGAGGTCGGCCTCCAGCTCCCGCTCGGCCGCCTCGACGATCTCCTCGCCGCGGTCGTCCCAGAAGTCCCGACTCCGCCGCAGCACGGCCACGTGGTGGCCGGGCCCGCTCCACCCGCCGTCGCCGATGTCCAGCCTGCCCTCCCGCTCGGGGAACGGCAGGGCGCTCAGCTCGTCGACGATCGACAGGTGGGATCGCTGCGGGCTCGGCATGAGCGCAGCCTAACCGCCGTCAACGACCGCGTGAGCTGCGGAAGGTGCGGCGGTACGTGTCCGGGGGGACGCCGATCGTGCGGTTGAAGTGGCGGCGCAGCGTCGTGGCCGTGCCCATGCCCGTCGCCTCCGCGATGGCGTCCACGCTGTCGCCCGTCGTCTCCAGCAGTTCCTGGGCGCGCCGGATCCGCTGGGTCAGGAGCCATTGGAGCGGCGTGGTGCCGGTCACCGACCTGAAGTGGCGGCCGAGGTTGCGCGAGCTCATGTTCGCCCGGCGAGCCAGGTCCTCCACCGTCAGGGCCTGGTCGAGGCGTTCGGTCGCCCAGGGGAACAGCGCGGCGAGGGGGTGGTCGTCCTGTGCGGGCACCGGCGCCGTGACGAACTGCGCCTGCCCGCCCGCCCGATGGGGAGGTACGACGAGGCGGCGCGCGACCGTGTTGGCGACCGCCGAGCCGTGGTCGAGGCGGACCAGATGCAGGCACAGATCCATCGCGGCGGCCTTGCCCGCGGAGGTCAGCACGCTGCCGTTGTCCACGTACAGAACGTCCGGATCCACCTCGACCCGCGGATACCGCGCGGCCAGGACGTCGGTGTGCGCCCAGTGCGTGGTCGCCCGTCGGCCGTCCAGCAGTCCGGCGGCGGCGAGCACGAACGCGCCCGTGCACAGCGAGGCCACCCGCGCTCCCGCCTCATGGGCCGCGCGCACCGCGTCGACCAGCTCGGTGGGCGGCTCCTCGTCGACATCGGCCCACCCCGGCACGATCACCATGTCCGCGTACGGCAGTCGGTCGAGCCCGTGGTCGGGCTCCATCCGGAACCTGCCGAACCGTACCGGGCCGGGCCCGCAGACGGTGACGCTGTACCAGGGGTCGGCCAGTCGGGACAGGTCGGCGCCGAACACCTCGTACGCCACGGACAGTTCGAAGTGCAGCATCCCGTCGGTGACGGCCAGCGCGACAGTACCCATGTCCGAAATTGTACGGGCCATGTCGTTCCGGACACTCGCGGCGGTTGGCGCCCGCAGCAAGACTGTTCACAGTTGAACGATCGAGCGCGGGGAGAATGCGATGAAGTCGGGTCACACGGTGACGGTGTTCGGTGCCTACGGACACACCGGGCGTTTCGTGGTGGCGGAGCTGCTGAACCGAGGGTTCGTCCCGGTCCTGTCCGGCCGCGACGCGGACAAGCTGCACGCCCTCGCGGCCTCCCACCCGGGAGTCGACGTCCGGCCGGCCGCGGTCGACGACCCGGCCGCCCTCGACCGCGCGCTCGTCGGCGCGGACGCCGTGATCAACTGCGCCGGACCCTTCGCCGCGACCGCCGCCCCGGTGATCGAGGCGGCGCTGCGCGCCAGGATCCCGTACGTGGATGTGGCTGCCGAGATCGAGGCCAACCTCGACACGTTCGCGCACTTCGCGCAGCGCGCGACCGCCGCCGGCGCGGTCGTGATCCCCGCGATGGCCTTCTTCGGCGGCCTCGGAGACCTGCTGGTCACCGCCGCCATGGGTGACTGGACGACGGCCGATGAGGCGCATGTGGCGTACGGGCTGAGCGGTTGGCACCCCACCGCCGGGACCCGTACCGCCGGCGCGGTCTCCCGGGAGCGCAGGGACGGCCGACGCGTCGTCTACAGCGACGGGCGCCTGGAGTACCGCGACGACGCACCGGCGACGCTGAAGTGGACCTTCCCCGAGCCGATGGGAATCCGTTCGGTGATCGGGGAGTTCACCATGGCCGACGTCGTCACCGTGCCCAGCCACCTGGCCATCCCCGAGGTGCGCACCTACATGACGGTCGAGGCGGCCCGGGACCTGTCCGCCCCGGACACGCCGGCGCCGACCGCGGTCGACGGGCACGGCCGCTCCGATCAGACCTTCCTCGTCGACGTCCTCGTGCGCTCCGGCGGCGAGGAGCGACGCGCGGTGGTCACCGGCCAGGACATCTACGCCGTCAGCGCCCCGCTCGCGGTGGAGGCGGTCCATCACGTCCTCACGGGGCGGACCCGGACGGTCGGTGTCGCCTCGGCCGGCGCGATCTTCGACGCGCCCGAGTTCCTCCGTGCCCTGTCCCCGCACATCTCGTTCGGGCTGCGCCCGTAGGGTCCGAGCTTCCGCCGCGTTCCGCTCACCCCCGCCACCGTTCCCTCGGTGGCGGGGGTGGTTGCGTTATGGGGCGATCCAGCACGTTTCAAGTCATATGCCCGCGCGTGGAAGTTGCCGCCCGGAAGCCCTTGACGATGACCTTTGGCGAAAACTACGTTCTGATGCGCGGAAAACAACTTCCACTTTGTGGAAACGCCTAAAGCCTCCGCCCAAGACCTCCACCGGTCGCCGGGCCCCCGCACGCGCCGCCTTCCCCCTCGGCGCGTCCCCACGGGCCTCGTCGCGACCTCTACCGAACACGTGAGGGCCCGTTCGATGACTGCTGTGGATGCCCGGCCACCCGAGACAGCCGCCGGAGCCGCCAGCTCCGTTCTGTACACCTACGATCTGGCCCCCACGAAGAAGGAAGGGCGCCGCTGGGGCGCCTACAACGTCTTCACGCTCTGGGCCAACGACGTGCACAGCCTCGGGAACTACGCGTTCGCCATCGGCCTCTTCGCCCTCGGGCTGAACGTATGGGGCATCCTGGCGGCCTTCGCGCTCGCGTCCGTCCTGCTCTTCCTGCTGCTGACGCTCTCCGGGTTCATGGGACACAAGACGGGCGTCCCCTTCCCCGTCATGAGCCGCATCGCGTTCGGCATCAAGGGGGCGAAGATCCCGGCCGCCGTCCGCGGCATCGTCGCCATCGCCTGGTTCGGCATCCAGACGTACCTCGCGTCGGCCGTCCTCAGCGCCCTGCTCATCGCGATGTTCCCCGGGCTGCGCTCCATGGACACGAACTCGCTGCTCGGCCAGTCGACGCTCGACTGGATCACCTTCCTCGCCCTGTGGGCCCTCCAGCTCGTCATCGTGAGCTACGGGATGCAGATGATCCGCAGGTACATGGCCTTCGCGGCGCCCACGACGCTGATCACCATGTGCGCCCTCGCGGTCTGGATGTTCGTGCGTGCCGACGCCTCCCTCTCCGTCTCCATCGACGAACCGCTCATCGGTGGGGAGATGTGGCTGCAGATCCTCCAGGCCGCCGCGTTGTGGGTGGTGATCTACGGAACCTTCGTACTGAACTTCTGCGACTTCACCCGGTCCGCCAAGAGCCGCGGCGCCATCGTCCGCGGCAATGTGATCGGGATCCCGCTG
Organism: Streptomyces sp. NPDC056222; assembly: GCF_042264065.1. NCBI lineage: Bacteria > Bacillati > Actinomycetota > Actinomycetes > Kitasatosporales > Streptomycetaceae > Streptomyces > Streptomyces sp. NPDC056222. The sequence goes on from NZ_JBHJTL010000156.1 coordinate 4,953, forward strand.
AACATGCTGTTCTTCGCCGTCATCGTGGTGGTCCTCAGCGGGGCGCAGTTCAAGCTCGACGGCCACATCATCACCAGCCCCACGGACATCGTCCGGACCATTCCCAACATGGCGCTCCTGGCGACGGCCTCGCTCGCGCTCATCGCCCTGACGGTCGCGGTGAACCTGCTGGCCAACTTCGTGGCGCCGATCTACGCCCTCATCGACCTCTTCCCGCGCCGGCTGAACTTCCGTCGCGCCGGCGTGGTCAGCGCGGTCATCGGTCTGGTGATCCTGCCCTGGAACCTCTACAACAGCCCGATCGTCGTCAACTACTTCCTCGGCGGGCTCGGAGCGCTGCTCGGCCCCCTCTTCGGCGTGATCATGGCCGACTACTGGCTGCTGCGGAAGTCCCAGGTCAACGTGCCCGACCTCTACTCCGAGGACCCGCAGGGCGAGTACCACTACCGCCGCGGCTTCAACCCCCGTGCCGTCGCGGCCTTCGTCCCCGGCGCCGCCGTCGCCGTCGTCGTCGCCCTGGTGCCCTTCTTCCACGCCGTGGCCGGATTCTCCTGGTTCGTGGGCGCCTTCCTCGGCGCGGTGCTGTACGCGCTCATCGCGGACCGCACCACGCAGATCCGGGACGTGGACGGCGAGTCCATCGCCGTCGCCGCCGAATGAACCACCGAGCAGAAGGCCGAACCATGCGCATCCTCGTCGTCAACGTCAACACCACGGAGTCGATCACCGAATCGATCGGCGAGCAGGCGGCCGCCGCGGCGTCACCCGGCACCGAGATCGTCCCGTTGACACCCGCCTTCGGAGCGGAGTCGGTCGAGGGCAACTACGAGAGCTATCTGGCCGCCATCGCCGTGATGGAAGCGGTACGCGCCTACCCGGAGCCCTTCGACGCCGTGATCCAGGCCGGATACGGCGAGCACGGCCGGGAAGGACTGCAGGAACTTCTCGACGTCCCCGTCGTCGACATCACCGAGGCGGCCGCGAGCACCGCCCAGTTCCTCGGCCGCAGTTACTCCGTCGTCACGAGCCTCGACCGTACGGTCCCGCTGATCGAGGAGCGCCTCCATGCCGCCGGTCTGAGCGCACGATGCGCCTCCGTACGGGCCAGCGGGCTCGCCGTGCTCGACCTGGAACGGGACGAGAACGCGGCGGTCGACGCCATCGTCGAGCAGGCCGCCCGCGCGGTGGAGGACGACCGCGCGGAGGTGATCTGTCTGGGGTGCGGAGGCATGGCCGGCCTCGCCGAGCGCGTCGTCGAACGCACCGGGGTCCCGGTCGTCGACGGCGTGAGCGCCGCGGTGGTGATCGCCGAGTCCCTCGTACGCCTCGGCCTGACCACCTCGAAGGTGCGCACGTACGCGTCGCCGCGGCCGAAGCGGATCGTCAACTGGCCCCCGCGGGCGAGCTGACGACGCGGGTCACGCGGCGCAGACACGAAGACAACCAGCAACCTGGAAGAGGAGGGGCATCCGTTGCCCGACGTACAGCTCGTATTGCGTTCGACACGCGTCATCACCCCCGAGGGGACGGGGCCTGGGTCGATCGCCGTCTCCGGCGGGACGATCGCCGCCGTGCTGCCGTACGACGCCGAGGTCCCGACCGGTGCGCGACTGGAGGACGTCGGCGACGACGTCGTACTGCCCGGCCTCGTCGACACCCATGTGCATGTGAACGATCCGGGCCGCACCGAGTGGGAGGGGTTCTGGACCGCGACGCGCGCGGCCGCGGCCGGTGGCATCACGACGCTCCTCGACATGCCGCTGAACTCCCTTCCGCCGACGACGACGGTGGACCATCTGCGGGTCAAGCAGGATGTCGCCCGCACCAAGGCGCACATCGACGTCGGCTTCTGGGGCGGCGCGCTGCCGGACAATGCGAAGGATCTGCGGCCGCTCTTCGACGCCGGTGTCTTCGGCTTCAAGTGCTTCCTGTCGCCGTCCGGCGTGGACGAGTTCCCCGAGCTGGACCAGGAGCAGCTGGCGAACTCGCTCGCCGAGATCGCCGGGTTCGGCGGGTTGATGATCGTGCACGCGGAGGACCCGCACCACCTGGCGGCGGCTCCGCAGAAGAGCGGCGAGAAGTACGCCGACTTCCTGGCGTCCCGGCCGCGTGACGCCGAGAACACGGCGATCGAGAACCTGATCAACCAGGCCCGGCGTCTGAACGCCCGCGTCCATGTCCTGCACCTGTCGTCCTCGGACGCGCTGCCGCTGATCGCCGCCGCGAAGGCGGAGGGTGTCCGGATCACGGTCGAGTCGTGCCCGCACTTCCTCACGCTCACGGCGGAGGAAGTCCCGGACGGGGCGACGGAGTTCAAGTGCTGCCCGCCGATCCGTGAGGCGTCGAACCAGGACGCGCTGTGGGAGGGGTTGGCGGACGGGACGATCGACTGCATCGTCTCGGACCACTCGCCCTCCACGGCCGACCTCAAGACCCCGGACTTCGCCTCCGCCTGGGGCGGCATCTCGTCCCTCCAGCTCGGCCTGCCGGCGATCTGGACCGAGGCCCGCCGCCGGGGCCACAGCCTGGAGGACGTCGTCCGCTGGATGTCCGCCGCTCCGGCCCGTCTCGCGGGTCTGGTGCGCAAGGGTGCGATCGAGGCCGGTCGGGACGCGGACTTCGCGGTCCTCGCCCCGGACGCGACGTTCACGGTCGACCCGGCGGCGCTGGAGCACCGTAACCGGGTCACGGCGTACGCGGGCAGGACCCTGCACGGCGTGGTGAAGTCGACCTGGCTGCGCGGCGAACGCATCAACACCGACGGCACCCTCACCGAGCCGACCGGCCGCCTGCTCGCAAGGAACGACTGAAGCAGGCACTGCCCGGGGAGGAAGCGTCACCGACACGAGTCGACGACGCCCGTCCCCGGGCGCTGTGCCTCAAGCCGGCGTCAGGAGCTCGTGAGGATGACGAGCCGCTGGGTCGCACGCGTCATCGCGACGTACCGGTCGACCGCTCCCTCCATGCCCGTGCCGAACTCCTCGGGGTCGACGAGGACGACCAGGTCGAACTCCAGGCCCTTCGAGAGCGCCGGGGTCAGCGACTGGACGCGGGGCGTCGGCCGGAACGTGGGATCGCCGATGACGCAGGCGACCCCTTCGGCATGCGCGGTGAGCCAGCCGTCGAGGACCGAGTCGAGATCCGCCACGGATCCGTGGACGACGGGGATGCCGCTGCTGCGGATGGATCTCGGCACATTGGCGTCCGGCAGCGCGGCCCGGATGACCGGCTCGGCCACCGCCATCACCTCTTCCGGCGTCCGGTAGTTGACGCTCAGGGAGGCCATCTCGATCCGGTCGAGCCCGACCCGCTCGAGCCGTTCCCGCCACGACTCCGTGAAGCCGCGCCTGGTCTGGGCGCGGTCCCCGACGATCGTGAAGCTCCGGGACGGACAGCGCAGCAGCAGCATCTGCCACTCCGCGTCGGTCAGTTCCTGAGCCTCGTCCACGACGATGTGGGCGAACGGGCCGGCGAGCAGGTCCCGGTCGGTGCCGGGCAGCGCCGTCTCATCGACCAGGCTGTCCTGCAGGTCCCGCCCCCGCAGCATGGTCACGGCACCCTCGCCGTCGGCGTCGGCGGCGACGATGTCGTCGATGACGCCGGCCATGCGCTCGCGCTCCGCGGCGACAGCGGCCTCGTGCCGACGCCTGCGCCGCGACGCCTCAGGGTCGCCGAGCCGCTGCCGTGCCGCGTCCAGGAGCGGCAGGTCGGACACCGTCCAGGCCTGCGGCGCATCCTTGCGCTGCAGCAGGCGGACCTCGTCGCGGCTGAGCCAGGGCGCGCACATCCGCAGATACGCGGGTACGGACCACAGATCCCCGACCAGGTCGGCCGCTTCGAGCAGGGGCCACGCGCCGTTCAGGGTGTCGACCAGCTCCTTGTCCTGGAGCAGCGACTTCCGGAACAGCTCGGGCGGTACGTCGCCGTCGAACTTGTCCATCAGGATCGAGACCAGCTCGTCCCAGATCTGATCACGCGCCTCGTTGTGCGGCGTACCCGGTCCCGGTGCCGCGAACGCCTCGGCCCATTCGTCGGCGCTCAGCCGGATGTCGGACCAGGCGGTGGTGACCGTCATTCCCCGGGAGGGCGGCTCCTCGTAGAACCTGACGGCCTTTTCGATCGCCTTCACCATGTCCGCGGACGACTTCAGACGCGCCACGTCCGGGTCGGTCTCGCTCGCCGCTCCGGCTCCCTCTTCCACGAGGTCCCGCAGCGTGCAGGTCTGCACGCCCTCCTCCCCGAGGCTGGGGAGGACGTCGGAGACGTAGTTCAGATAGGGCCGGTGCGGACCGACGAACAGCACGCCGCCGCGACGGTGACCGAGGCGGGGGTCGGAGTAGAGGAGATAGGCGGAGCGGTGCAGCGCCACGACGGTCTTTCCGGTACCCGGTCCGCCGTCGACGACCAGGGCACCGCGGGAACTCGCACGGACGATGGCGTCCTGGTCGGACTGGATGGTGGCGAGCACGTCGCGCATCCGGGGCGACCGGTTGGTGCCCAGGCTGGCGATGAAGGCGGACTGGTCGTCGAGCGCGGCGCGCCCCTCGAGCCCGTCGGCGGCGAACACCTCGTCCCAGTAGTCACTGATACGGCCGCTGGTCCAGCGGTATCTGCGACGGCTCGCCAGACCCATCGGGTTGGCATGGGTGGCCGCGAAGAACGGCTCGGCCGCGGGGGAACGCCAGTCCAACAGCAGTCGACGACCCGTGCTGTCGGTGAGGCCCAGCCGTCCGACGTACACGGGCTCGCCGTCGTCCGCGCCCACGATGTGGCCGAGACACAGGTCGAGACCGAAACGACGCAGGGCGCGCAACCGGCCGGTCAGCCGGTGGATCTCCGCGTCCCGCTCCATCGCCTCCCGGCCGACACCGCCGGGCGCCTTGCGCGTGGCGTCGAGCCGGTCGGACAGCTCGGCGATCGACTGCTCGAGGCTCTCCGCGATGGCGGCGAAGTGCTGTTCGTCGCCGGCGATCAGCGACGGCTCGGCCTTGGGGGAGAGCCGGTCGGAAAGGTCGAACGCACTGGTGGTCAGAGGGTTCAGCGAACGCACTACGTGAGTCTCCCGTTTTTCTGCGGTTTCTGGCTGAGGCCAGTGATTCTGCGCCACGACGGGGGCCTTGCGGCAAGCCCCCCGGTGCGCTATATCTTGAGAGTGGCGAGAGGTGGGAGTTCCCTCTCGCATTTCTTATGTCCACTCCGAGCGGACGATTCCCGCGGATGGGAAGCTGCACCGCGCCGTGCACGGACCGGGCGGTCGACGACGCTGCGC
>NZ_JBHJTL010000157.1:0-9992 GCF_042264065.1 Streptomyces sp. NPDC056222
GTTCTTTCATCAGTGCATGACGGCCATGGCCAGCGCGCGGCGGGCGCGCAGGGACACGCGCTCGGCACGCCGCTGCATCCGCCGGGCGGCGACCAGGCGCGCGGCCTGGCGTTCCGCGTCGGCTTCACGCATGCGGTCGTGCATATGAGCACGAGCCAAGGCTTCTGGGATGAGTTGCATCTCACGGGTCCTGTTCTGACGCGAGGCGTTCGCGCCGGTGATGGAAACGTCTGGGGTCGCGGAGCCGGAGGGCTCGCTGGTGGAAGAGGTCATCGGGGCCAGCTTCTGGGGATCGTGCGTGAGGGGTCGGTCGATGGTTCCGGTGACGTTCATGCCGCGACCGGGTTCTTGCGCGGGCGACCACGCGGCCGCTTGCGGGCTACGACGACTCCCTGGACGAACAGCTCGCCGCCCCAGACGCCCCACGGCTCACGCCGCTCCTTCGCGCCGGCGAGGCAGGCCTCCATCAGCGGGCAGGTGCGGCAGAGGGACTTGGCGTACTCGACGTCGGCCGGGGACTCGGCGAAGAAGACCTCCGGGTCGAACGAGCGGCAGGGGACGGGTACGCCGAGGTTCTCGATGGCGTCGTCGAGCGCGGTGAGCGCGGTGAGGGGGGTCAAGGTGGAGTCCTCCGTGAGGCCGGGCGGGGGGATCGTTTCGGAAGGCGGTACGGACGGGGCGTGCGCTTCGAGTTGCACGGTGGTGTTTCCTCGTCTGGTCGTTCCGGCCTGTTGGCCGGGGTTTCGGCTGGTACCGGGTTCTGCTGGTCCCGAGGCCCCTTCGCTCTGTCGCCCCCGTTCGGGGACAAACAAAAGGGCCGCGGATCCCGGGTGGGGTTCCGCGGCCCTGAAGGCGCCGGCCTGATCGTCGATCAGGCTGGATCACTCCAGGGTTCGAGCCCACGGAAGGCCCACTTCGTGTGGTGCTGCGTCGTCTGCTGCTTGGTTTCGGCACCGGTCGCCGCAAAGTCATAGGCCTTGGCCTCGACTGCTGCTACTCCTGCTTCCAGTGCCTTGGTCGGTCGCTCATTGCGCTCCATGACGAGCAGACCCGCAAGGGCGGCCGGCCGCAGGGAAGCGGCGGCGCCGGCCATACCAGCGCCGGACAGACCGGTGCCAGGAAGACCGCTGCCAATGAACGCCGAGCCGGAGAGGCCGAGCGAGCAGGCGGAGACGACCGAGCGATCGGTCATTTTGTCGGTGCTGACGAAGCTGACGTTGGTGCTGTTGATGTTGCTGATCACTGGAATCGCCTCCTCTCGGCGTCTCGGAGGGCTCGGGGTGAGCCGGACCCTCATGTTCATTTGGACAAGTACAGCACGAAAGCAGGGCTTCGAAGAAGCCGCTGTTTCCGTGGTTAAGAACCTATGGGGCTTGACGGGGGGTGCGCAAACTATTTTTTCGACGAGTTTTCATGAGTCCTGCTCGTCGTCTCCTCCAGGCCCCCCACCTGGCTCTTCGCCCGCGCAGATGGCGAGGACGTCGACCCCGAAGCGGTCGAGCTTGCGGACACCGACCCCGGAGATCCCCGCGAGTTCGCCGTCGGTGGACGGCATGCGCTCGGCGATCGCCATCAGCGTCTTGTCGGTGAACACGCAGTACGCGGGCTGCCCGAGCTCCTTGGCCTGGTCGGCACGCCAGTCGCGCAGCCGCTCGTAGAGCGCCTCGTCCATGTCGGAGGGGCAGTCCTCACAGCGCATCAGCTTCATCTCGCCGGCTTCGGTGAGTGTGGCGCCGCAGACGCGGCACAGCACCGGCCCGCGACGCTTGCGGCGGGCGGCGCCGCCCCTCTCGATGGAGCCGCCGCCTCCCGTGCTGCCCAGGCCGAGAGCGCCGGAGCCGGGGCGCAGCCCCTTGAGGAAGCGGGTGGGGCGCCGGGAGGCACGGCCGCCTGGGGAGCGGGAGAGCGCCCAGGACAGCGTGAGGTGCAGCCGGGCGCGGGTGACCCCGACGTACAGCAGGCGCCGTTCCTCCTCGACCTGTTCGTCGGTCTTGGCGTAGGTGATCGGCATCATGCCCTCGGTGAGGCCGACCAGGAAGACGGCGTCCCACTCGAGGCCCTTGGCCGCGTGCAGCGAGGCGAGGGTGACGCCCTGGACGGTCGGGGCGTGCTGGGCGGCGGCCCGCTCGTCGAGCTCGGCGACGAGGTCCGAGAGCGTGGCACCGCTCTTGGCGCGGGCGAAGTCCTCGGCGAGGCGGACGAGGGCGGCGAGGGACTCCCAGCGGTCACGGACGGCGCCGGAGCCGGCGGGCGGTTCGCTGGTCCAGCCCTTGGTGGAGAGCACGGCGCGGACCTGGGAGGGCAGGTCCTCGGCGTCGTCGAGGAGGGAGTCGTTGCCCCCGGCGCGGGCGGCTCCGCGCAGGGCGATGCCCGCCTCCCGTACCTCCTGGCGCTCGAAGAAGCGCTCGGCGCCGCGCAGCTGGTAGGGCACACCGGCGTCGGCGAGTGCCTGTTCGTAGACCTCGGACTGGGCGTTGATGCGGTAGAGCACGGCGATCTCGCCGGCCGGGACGCCCGCGGCGATCAGGTCGCGGATGCGGCGGGCGGTGCCCTCGGCCTCGGCGGGCTCGTCGGCGTACTCGGTGTAGACGGGCTCGGGGCCGGGGTCGCGCTGGGAGATCAGCTCCAGACGGTGCTCGGCGGCGCGGCCGCGGGCCTGGCTGAGGAGTCCGTTGGCGAGGTGCACGACCTGAGGGGTGGAGCGGTAGTCGCGGACGAGCTTGACCACCGTGGCGTTCGGGTGCCGGGTGCGGAAGTTCAGCAGGTGGTCGGGGGTGGCGCCGGTGAAGGAGTAGATGGTCTGGCTGGCGTCGCCGACGACGCAGAGGCTGTCGCGGTCGCCGAGCCACAGGTCGAGGAGCCGCTGCTGGAGCGGGGAGACGTCCTGGTACTCGTCCACCACGAAGTGCTGGTACTGGCTGCGGATCTGGTCGGCGATGTCGTGCCGGTCCTGGAGGATGCCGACCGTGAGCAGCAGCACGTCCTCGAAGTCGATCACCGAGCGGTCTCGCTTGAGCTGCTCGTACATGGCGTAGATCTGACCGATCTCGGCCGGGTCGCGGGGGGCGTCGCGGACCGACTTGGCGACGACCGCGGGATAGTCGGCGGGGACGGTCTGGGTGACCTTGGCCCACTCGATCTCGCCGGTGACGTCGCGCAGCTCGTTGCGGTCGAGCCGGACGCGGCAGCGCGCGGCCGCCTCGGCCACGAGCTGGATCTTGCGCTCCAGGAGTCGGGGAAGATCGCCACCGACGACTTTCGGCCAGAAGTACTGGAGCTGGCGCAGGGCGGCGGAGTGGAAGGTGCGGGCCTGCACCCCGCCCGCGCCGAGCTCGCGGAGCCGGCCGCGCATCTCGCCGGCCGCCCGGTTGGTGAACGTGACGGCCAGCACACTGCCGGGCTGGAGTATCCCTGCCCGCACCCCGTACGCGATGCGGTGCGTGATGGCCCGCGTCTTGCCCGTACCGGCTCCCGCCAGCACGCACACCGGGCCGTACAGGGCCAGGGCGACCTCGCGCTGCTCGGGGTCGAGCCCGTCGAGCACCGCGTCGGCCGACTCGGGGACCTGCGGGAAGAGAGTGGAGTGCGTTGCTGCTGTCACCCCGCCATGCTGCCAGGTTCGCGAGGGGCGGTGCGTCGCGTTGTCCACAGGCCCGGACATGCAGTCATACGAATCACGGTCGTCATCGTCCGGGAATGGGGACGGGGGCGCGTACGTTCTCCTCCTCGGCACCTACCCCGCGAACAGAGGAGCGCCAGGCCATGCAGGGCACTGTGACGATGTACAGCACCACGTGGTGCGGCTACTGCCGTCGGCTGAAGAGCCAGATGGACCGCGAGGGCATCGCGTACACGGAGATCAACATCGAGCAGGACCCCGAGTCGGCGGCGTTCGTGGAGAAGGCCAACGGGGGCAACCAGACCGTCCCGACCGTCCTCTTCGCCGACGGCTCGACGCTGACGAACCCGTCGCTCGCCCAGGTCAAGCAGAAGGTCGGCGTCTGACACGACGCGCACGCGGACCGAGAAGAGCCCCGCCCGGCAGTACCGGGCGGGGGCTCTTTTCAGCCATGGGTGCGGACGTCAGACGACGTCGCCCGGCTTCGGCAGCGGCTTGCCGTACCAGAGCTCGATCAGCCGGGAGGCGATCGAGATGCCGTACGGAGGCAGCACCTCGCCCGACTCGAAGGCGGCGGCCAGCTCCTCGCGGGAGAACCAGCGGGCCTCGTGGATCTCCTCACCGTCCACGTGTATCTCCGAGGAGGTCGCGTGCGCGATGAAGCCCAGCATCAGGCTGGACGGGAAGGGCCACGGCTGGCTGGCGACGTACTCGACCTCGCCGACCGTGACACCGGCCTCCTCGAAGACCTCGCGGATCACCGCCGTCTCGATCGACTCGCCGGGCTCGACGAAGCCCGCGAGGGTCGAGAAGCGGCCCTCGGGCCAGTGGACCTGGCGGCCGAGCAGGATGCGGTCCTGGTCGTCCGTGACGGCCATGATGACCGCCGGGTCGGTCCGCGGGTAGTGCTCGGCGCCGCAGGCCTGGCAGCGGCGGATGTGGCCGGCGGCCGCGATCACCGTGCGCTCGCCGCAGCGGGAGCAGAAGCGGTGGAGTCGCTGCCAGTTCTCCAGGGCCACGGCGTGCACCATGAGGCCCGCGTCCCGTGGCGAGAGCAGCAGGCCGGCCTCGCGCAGCCCCGCGGGCCGGGCGGACTGGTCCATGCGGCCGGGCAGGGCGTCCTTCTGCAGGGCGAAGTAGGAGACGCCGTCGGCGTCCGTGCCCAGGAAGTAGCGGTGGGTCTCGGTGACCGGCGCCTCGAAGGCCGGGGTCATGACGAGCTCGGTACGGCCGTCGGGGGTGTCGTCGATCAGCACCTGGCCGCCGGAGACCACGAAGACGCGGGTCGTGGGGTGGCTCCAGGCCGCCGCGAGCCAGGCCTCGTCGAGGCGGTGGTGAGCGACACGGTCGATGCCGCTCGGGGCGGTGAGCGAGATCGGCCGGTCCGCGAACTGGCTGTTCAAGGTGGACACAGGTACTTCCAACTCCCCCGGATCGTTGTGTGGGTTCATCGCGCGGCTGCGTGGAGTGCGGCGGGCAGGTCGCTCCACAGATGGGCGGTGGTCTCGACGCCCTTGAGGAGAAGGTCGAGCTCGATCTTCTCGTTGGGGGCGTGCCAACCGTCGGACGGCACCGAGATGCCGAGGAACAGCACCGGTGCGCCCAGGACGTCCTGAAGGTCTGCGGCGGGGCCCGAGCCGCCCTCACGGGTGTAGCGGACCTTGGCGCCGTCGAAGGCGCGGCTCATCGCGCCCGCGACCGCGGTGAGGGCCGGGTGGTCGAGCGGGGTGAGGCAGGGCCGGGTCGGGGCGCCGAAGACGATCTCGTACCGGATTCCGGCGGGGACACGGGCGGCGAGCCAGTCCCGTACGGCGAGCTCGACCTTGTCCGGGTCCTGGCCGGCGACCAGTCGGAAGGAGAGCTTCAGCTGGGCGGAGGCGGGGACGATCGTCTTGCCGCCGGGGCCCTGGTAGCCGCCGCCGATGCCGTTGACCTCGGCGGTGGGGCGGGCCCAGACGCGCTCCAGAGTGGAGAAGCCGGCCTCGCCGAGGGTGCCGTGGGACTTGGCGGTGGCCAGCCAGGCCGCCTCGTCGAAGGGCAGCTCGGCGATGAGGGCGCGCTCGGCGTCGGACAGCTCGGTGACACCGTCGTAGAACCCGGGGATCGCGACGCGCTCGTCCTCGTCGTGCAGGGCGGCGACCAGACGACCGGCGACGGCGGCCGGATTGGGCACGGCTCCGCCGAAGGAACCGGAGTGGATGTCCTGGTCGGGGCCGTACAGCTCGATCTCGCAGTCCGCGACGCCGCGCATCCCGGTGCAGACCGTCGGGGTGTCCTCGGACCACATGCCGGTGTCGGAGACGATCACGGCATCGGCGGCGAGCCGGTCCGCGTGGGCCTCGACGAGGGCCCGGAAGTGCGGGGAGCCCGACTCCTCCTCGCCCTCGACGATCAGCTTGAGGTTGACCGCGGGGGCGGTGCGCCCGGTCGCGGCGAGGTGGGCACGGACCCCCAGGGTGTGGAAGAAGACCTGGCCCTTGTCGTCGGCGGCACCGCGCGCGTACATCCGGCCGTCGGTGACGTGCGGCTCGAACGGGTCCGTGTGCCAGCCGTCCTCGCGGGCGGCCGGCTGGACGTCGTGGTGGCCGTAGACGAGCACGGTCGGGGCGTCCGGGTCGTCGGACGGCCACTCGGCGAAGACCGCGGGCGCGCCGTCCGTCTCCCAGACCTCGACCGTCGTGAACCCCGTGTCGGACAGCTTGGCGGCGAGCCACCGGGCGCTGCGCCGTACGTCCTCGGCGTGGGCGGGCTGCGCCGACACGGAGGGGATGCGCAGCCAGTCGGCGAGGTCGCCGAGGAAGGCGGCGCGGTGCTGCTCGATGTACGTGCGCACGGCCTGGGTACGTACGGTCTGGACGGCGTTGTCCGGGGTCTCGCTCATGCTCCTGAGCCTATCCGGCGTCCGGGGCGGGTCTGTCCGGGGTCGGTCCGCCCAGCAGGATCCCCTCCAGTTCGGCACGGCCGGGGAGTGCCCGGGGCCGTACGACCTCTCCCGTCCGTACGTAGACGAAGGCGGCGGCGACGTCTTCGGGGTCGAGGCCGTGCCGCTCGGCCCAGGCGAGACGGTAGATCGCGAGCTGGAGAGGGTCGGCGGTACGCAGATGGCTGGTCTTCCAGTCGACGATCTCGTACGCGCCGGACTCCGGGTCGCGGTAGACGGCGTCGATCCTGCCTCGGACGACCCGGCCGGCGAGGGAGAGATGGACGGGGACCTCGACGCGGTACGGGGTGCGGTGGGCGTACGGGGTGAGGGCGAAGGCGTCCTTGAGCGCGTCGAGGTCGCGCTCGTCGACGATCTCCGGTTCGCCGGCGAACTCCTCGCCGCCGGGGAGCTCGTCCGGGCCGAGCATGGGGAGCGGGAGCTCCTCGAACCGTGACTCCACCCACGCGTGGAACCGGGTACCGCGGCGGGCTGCGGGCTGCGGGGGCCGGGGCATGGGCCGGGCCAGGTCCTGGGCGAAGCCGTCGGGGTCGGCGGCGAGGCGGAGGACCTGGGAGGCGGAGAGATAGGCGGGCAGGAGGACGTCGCGGGTGGTGGCGCGGGCGCGGCGGAGTTCGGTGGTGAGGGCGGTGAGGTCGCGGTCCCAGGAGGCGATCGTTCTGGCTTCCTCGGGGGTCGCTCCGACCTCCGGTGCCCGGGGCGCAGGGATCCCGTCGGTCGTGGGCTCGTCCGCCGGGGGCTCGTCGTCCCAGAACGGGTCCTCGTCCCACTGAGGCTCCTCGTCGGGCCAAAGGTCCTCGGGGTCCTGGGGTGCGGGCCCTTGCGCGGGCAGCGCGTCCGTGGGGTGTGCCCACCCTCCCCCGCCCTGAGGAACGGATGCCCACAACTGGGACCGGACCAGCTCGGCCGCCCTCCGGCGGCGCACGAAGGACTCCTCGTCCAGCGGGAGGGGCCAGGCCTGGTCCGCGAGCTGCTCGGTCAGGGTCGGATTCTCCGCGTCCTTCTCCGGTTCGTCCGCCCATGCCTCGATCTCGCCGAAGCCTGCCGCGCAGTGGTCGTGGAGGGCGTGGAGGAAGTCCGAGGGGCCGCGGGGCTTCTTCTGGGACGGGCCCCACCAGTGGGCGGAGCCCAGGAGGAGGGAGCGGGGGCGGGTGAAGGTCACGTAGCCGAGGCGGAGCTCCTCGGTGTGCTGGTGGTCGCGCATCGCCTCCTTGAAGGTCTTCAGGGAGGCCGCGTCCCAGGTCGTGATCTCGGGCAGCGTCGCCGTGTCGCCGCGCAGGGCGTGCGGCAGCACCTGGGGCTGGGAGGTCCACGACTCGCGGGACCTGGTGCTCGGGAACTGGGCCGAGACCAGGCCGGGCGCCGCGACGACATCCCACTCCAGGCCCTTGGACTTGTGGGCGGTGAGGACCTTGACCGTGTTCTCGCCGCCCGGGAGCGCGTTGTCGAGGCCCTTCTCGTACTGCGCGGCCGTGCGCAGGAAGCCGAGGAACGCCAGGAGGGTCGCCTCGCCGTCCAGGGAGGCGAAGCCGGCCGCTGTGTCGAGGAAGTTCGAGAGGGTCTCGCGGCGCCGGGCGGCGAGGGCGTGCGGGGACGCGGAGAGTTCGACCTCCAGGCCGGTGGTGGCGAGGACCCGGTGCAGGACGTCCATCAGCGGGTCGGCGAGTGAGGAGCGCAGGGTGCGCAGCTCGGCGGCGAGCCGGGCGAAGCGGACGCGGGCCTCGGCGGAGAAGGGCAGGCCGTCGTCCTCGCCGCCGGAGTCGAGGAACGTGTCGAGAGCGTCGGCGAGCGAGATGACCTCGGCGGGGTCGACGCCCTCGACGGCCGCCGCGAGCCGTTGGTCGGCGTCGGCGTCCCCGCCCCTCTCCCGGTGGACGAGCAGCCGGGCGCGGCGGCCGAGGAGGGCCAGGTCGCGCGGGCCGATGCGCCAGCGGGGGCCGGTCAGGAGGCGAACCAGGGAGGCGTTCGCGCCGGGGTCCTGGAGGACCTCGCAGACCGCCACCAGGTCGGCGATCTCGGGCAGGTGGAGGAGCCCCGACAGACCGACGACCTCGACCGGAACGTCACGGGCGACCAGGGCGGCCTGGATGGCGGGGAAGTCGGTGGCAGTCCGGCACAGGACCGCGATCTCGCCGGGCTCCCTGCCCGTGCGGACCAGGTGGGCGAGGGAGTCGGCGAGCCAGTCGATCTCCTCCGCGTGGGTGGGGAGGAGCGCGATCCGTACCGAGCCGTCGCGCTCCGCGCCGGGCGCCGGGCGCAGCGCCTCCACGCCCGCGTGCATGGCCCGCAGGGGCGTGGCGAGGCCGTTGGCCAGGTCGAGGAGGCGGCCGCCGCTGCGGCGGTTCTCGGAGAGGGCGTACCGGGTGGCGGGGGTGCCGTCCTCGTACGGGAAGTGCGTCGGGAAGTCGTCCAGGTTGGCGACGGACGCGCCGCGCCAGCCGTAGATCGCCTGGCAGGGGTCGCCGACCGCGGTCACGGCGTGCCCGGTGCCCGAGCCGAAAAGGCCGGAGAGCAGCAGCCGCTGGGCGACGGAGGTGTCCTGGTACTCGTCGAGCAGCACGACCCGGAACTCGTCGCGCAGGATGGCGCCGACCTCCGCGCGCGTGGTGGCGAGTTCGGCGGAGCGGGCGATCTGGTCGCCGAAGTCGAGCAGATCGCGGGAGCGTTTGGCTGCGCGGTAGCGGATCACCAGGTCCAGCAGCTCGCGGCGGGCCGCGGCCGTCTCGGGGACCTTGCGCAGATCGGCGTTGGAGAGCTTGGCGCGGGAGAGGGTGTCGAGCAGCTCGGTGTCGTACGCCTTCAGCTCCTCGGGCCGGACGAGATGCTCGGCCAGCTCGGCGTCGAGTGCGAGGAGGTCGCTGACCAGCGTCGGGAACGACTTGGTCAGGGCGGGGTACGGTCCTGGCGCCTCGCGCAGGACCCGCGCGGCGAGCTGGTAGCGGGTGGCGTCGGCGAGGAGGCGGGAGGTGGGCTCCAGGCCGATGCGCAGGCCGTGGTCGGTCAGGAGCTGCCCGGCGAAGGCGTGGTACGTGGAGATGCGGGGCTCGCCCGGGGAGTAGTAGGGGTCGGCGGGCACCGACGTCGTCGGGGGGTGGCGGTCGGGCGACGCGTGGGACGGGGGGATGGCGTCGGGGTCTGTGACGCCCGCGCGGACGAGGGCCGTGCGGACGCGTTCGGCGAGTTCGCCGGCGGCCTTGTTGGTGAAGGTGAGACCGAGGACCTGTTCGGGCGCGACCTGGCCCGTGCCGACCAGCCAGACCACCCGGGCTGCCATCACCGTCGTCTTGCCGGAACCGGCTCCGGCCACGATGACCTGCGGGGCGGGCGGCGCGATGATGCAGGCCGTCTGCTCCGGGGTGAACGGGATGCCGAGGAGCTCCTTGAGCTGCTCGGGGTCGGTGATGCGTGCGGTCACCCCAAAGAGGCTAACGG